>SBAY01000322.1 GCA_005239945.1 Nitrospira sp. | reverse complement strand
TTTCCTTCTACATTCTACATTCAACATTCTACATTCAATATTTTGTAATCATTCATGCAAAGAGTTGTCCCTACTACTGAAAACAATCTTGAAGAGGCAGTAGTTCTATTCGGGACATATCCTACATTTACCAATCCCTTGTATTGTTACAGAGCATCTTTTGTTTCCTTAACCCTGTATCCCGATTTTTCGGCAGATTCAAGGATTTTCATCACTGTTTTATGACATTTGATAATCTTTGACTGCAACCCTTTTCCCTTAGCGGTAATTATGTGCACGACCGCTGTGGCAAACAACCAATACATGAGCTCTTCCATAGCCTCTTTGTTTAGCCATAATATCTCTTGATGCCAGTTAAAATTTAGAAATGCCGCCACCTGCGGGTCATCCAGCATAGCCTTTATTTGGGCCTTTGGTTCAGCATCAAACCAATTATGCCAGGCAATCAAAATCTTTAAAAGATGGGTTTCCCTACCTGCCGTATATCCATCACAACCAAGCTCCATAAAGGTATGCATTATGATTTTTCCAAGCAACCACTCATCCAGCCAGTTTGTACTTTGCTGTTCATACCCAGATTCCGATTTTGCCCGGCCCAATCCAGAGACTATCACCCAGCTAAATAAAACCCGCAAGATTGGCAAGCGATGGCTGTCTTCTTTATAAATGCCCGACTGCAAATAGTTGAGGGCAGAGTTATATTTTTCATTCCCTGAAATGGGTGATAGTCCTTCAAGTTTTAAAGTGGCCGAGAGAAGGTTCATTGCCTGATTGACAATCTTTACCTCATCCCCGTTACCGCCCACGAATTCCTTTATCTTACAAACTAAAACCTTCATATTTTGCTCAAAATGGGTTAGTGTTTCCTGGTTTGTTTCCGTGCGTAAGCTGCCTAACTTCATTAGCATATCCTTGTTGAGCACCTGTTTAAATGGGACAATGACAGGCTCGAGGTAAATTTCCTTATATGCCTCCTCCATATTTGGGACGCCGCGACCGTTAAGTGAGGTTGTCAACCGGGCATAGTGACCATAGTCATCGCAGACCTCTCTGAAATCTAAGAATACATGATAATGATAAGCCCCTAATTCAATATACAAGCCTTGTTCGGCAAGTTCTTTGACAGAGCGGATATATTCCAGTCCTGCTTTCTCATCCTTGAAAATACAGTAATGTTGTGGGTTGGATTTTAGACAAAGTGCCTCGACCAGGGATTTCTGGATAAGCCTTCTTTGTCCTGGAGTATCCCCCTGGACAGATATACTCGATGATGTCCGAATCCATCCTTTGGCAGAGGCATATTTATTATGATAGACAATAATCGCTCGTTCATCACCTACACGGTTAGAATAGGCAAATACATCCTCATTGACAAAGCCTTCTGCGGTATAAAAATCATACAAAACGAAGTTTTCTACCCCACTAAACAGATGTCGTTTTCTCATTAAGGGGAATACCTCCGCTTCGTGGCGAAGGACTAAATGCCGGTCTATCTCCTCATCCCAGTATGCCTTTCTATATTCCATGCCATATTTTTCTGAAAAACCTTCGATTTGTCCATGACCAAACATAGGCATCCCAGGCATAGTCACCATCATAATGGCTATACCAAAATATTTATCCCCTTTTCCAAACTGAGCCACAGCCGTGTGTTCATCAGGGTTATTCATAAAATTAACGAATCGCTTTAGTATTTCAGGGTTAAACTCCAGGACATTTTTTATCACATTGCGATAGTTGGCATTTTCCTCCATTTTAAGCATATTCATAAAGGCGCTGTTATAGACACGGTGCATACCGAGTGTGCGGACAAAGTATCCCTCCATTAACCAGAATGCCTCAGCCAGAAGAAGTGTATCCGGCACCTCCAGAGCGATTCTATCTACCACCTCGCGCCAGAATTCATTAGGAAAAAGGCTGTTGAATTCCGCTTTTGACATCCCCTGTCCTGCCCTTGAAGGGATATCGCCGCCTGAGCCGGGTTGAGGAAACCAGAGTCGTTGATAATGTTTTTTGGTTAAGGTCATAGCCGCATCAAAACGGATAATCGAGAATTTACGAGCAACATGAAGAATCGTTTGTATGACTGTCTCCCGGACATCCTGACGCAAAAAATTCAACTGAGCGGTATCATTCCAGGGCATGCTCGTGCCATCATTGCCATGATAAATATATCTGACTTCACCTGTCCAGTGGTCAACACGCTTAAAGACAACTGCGGCATCAGTCCGGTGCCAATAACCATCCTCAAGATAAATCCCTACTCGTTGGTCCCAGGATATATTTTGACCTGTCCAATTGTAGCTGGGAAATGGGGGGTAATCTAATTGGATAAACCAATCAGGATGCTCTATGAGCCATTTAGAATAAATTCCCATGTGATTGGGAACCATGTCGCTGGCTAAGCGAATACCTCTTTGCCAGGCTCTGAATTTAAGATTAAGAAGGGCGGATTCTCCACCTAAATCCTCGGCAATAACATAATCATAAATAGAATAGGCCGAGGCAATAGCCTCTGGGTTGCCGCAGAGTTGTTTTATTTTTTGAGAGGCAGGAGAGCGTTCCCATAAACCAATCAGCCACAGCCCGGTAAATCCCCATTTAGCCAGAATATCTAATTCTTCATCCGGAATCTGGTCTAAAGTGGTAATCGAACGCCAATATTTTTTAGATAATTGGTCTAACCAGACACGGACATTTTTTGCCAGCAAGACAACATTAGACATCCAATCTAAATCTGGACTAAAATTCTCAGATTCTTCATATTCACTACCTTCGAAGTAAGGAATTAAAGATGGTCCTGCACCCAGAAAACCGGTTTTTTCTTCTTCCTTTAATAAATCTAATGAAGTCTCGAGGCGATCCAAAAGCCATGGTGGCAGGAGCATGCCCCAATTATTTTTAATGTATTCGAGTTGACCAAACAGGCAATTGGGACTGGCCACAACAGGGGCTCTTAACATATCGAGCAGGAATTGATTCTGTGGTCCAAAGGTAGGTTGCGTCTTGAAAAAGTCTATAATCGAGCCAATAAATACCTCATAAGAAACATCCCTGTCTAACTCTGTATCATCGAATAATTCGATAAAGGGCAGACAGGCAGGATTATTATTGGCTAAAAATAAAAGCACCATCTCTTCGGCGGCAATCTCTATGTTGGGTGCATCTTCGATTTTGCCTCGGATATATTCCCCAACGGATATCTTTCCTTGATGGACAGCCAATGGCGGGAATAATTCTACAAATCGGGTTAGTGTTTTATCAACGACCTCATAACTGAAATGTTTGGCTACCCATTTAAGGGCATGGTTGAAAGCCTGTTCATTTTTTTGCCGACAATACAACGAAATGACATAATGCAAAATTTCATCAATCAATCCCATCGCATTTAGCTGGCCGGCTTTTATGGTCTGTTCCGGGTGATTTTTTAAATCCCTTTTTTCATTCATCTTCTGGGCAAAAAGACGCACTGCCTGGAAATTTGACAAGACAACATTTCCCTTGAGTGAAAACAGCCCTTCATCAAAATTATATCTGTCCCTAGCTGCCTTTGAGATATGAAATTCAAAAGGGGTGGAGCGAATCGAGGACGATGCCGAATTTAATTTAAACATAGTTGTTCTTCTTTGCCACAGAGACACAGAGTTCATAGCGCAGCAGAGCCGCAACCAAACCCCAACCTAACGGTTATAAAAGGAGGTTTATCGCTTTAGCCACACCAAGGTATGTATTTAAAACCCTCTCCCCTGGAAGTAGAAACACTCCCAGAGGATATACCTTGTATGTGGATATACCACTTCTATCAAAGGCTGCGTGAAAAAACTTTGTTGAAAAAACGAGATCTTGCAAGTTTGTATTACAGAGACAATTTACAAAATAAGTTTTTTCTTCTCTGTGTTCTCTGTGTCTCTGTGGCTAACTATAAAATAAGCCTTTGAATGCCATCTTTGAGGAGACGGTTATTAAAATTGATTAATAAACCTATTTTCTTCCCTGTAAGTTTTAAGTAAGTGAGTAACTGGGCTTCAAAAACTGGATCTGTTCTTTCTACACTCTTCAGTTCAACAATTACCATATCTTCAACCAACAGATCAAGTCGATGTTCTCCGATTGTTCGACCTTTGTAAATTACTGGAATAATAACCTGCCTTTTACATCTCAAACCGGTTAATTCAAATTCAATGATTAAAGCTTCTTCATAAATGGATTCTAAAAGACCTGGACCAAGATGACGATGTACTTCAATTGCACAACCAATAATCTTTTCTGTAACAGCATTTATTTTTTCATTCATTTTTAATATTTTATACCACAGAGACACAGAGTTCACAGAGACAATTTACAAAATAAGTTTTTTCTTCTCTGTAATACAAACTTGCAAGATGTTGTTTTTTTAACAAAGTTTTTTTCATATGTAGGCGATAACGAAAAATAGCCCATTTTGGATAATTTAAGGA
>SBAY01000227.1 GCA_005239945.1 Nitrospira sp. | reverse complement strand
GTAATCGGTCAGTTAAAGGGGAAAAAGGCTGAACAGGTTTTAAACCTGGGTTTTAAACCTGGAAGGTGTTTAGGCTGTAGGGAGGAAGAATAACCACTCCTTACTGGCTGGTAGAAACTATATCATGCCTACGGCATTTATACTTGGGTCCTATCTATGTTCTACCAATAGGTTGTCCCTACGGGAGATATAAAAATTCAAGTTGTTATGGAAATATTCAATATTGTTTAGCATAATTTGGCATTCCGAACAGTATTGCCTTTTCCCCCAATTAACTGAGGCATTACTGTTTTTTAGACATTTTCAGAAATAGACAAATAGGGATTTGGAGGCGGGGGGAGGATTTAAACCTCCGTGCGCCGCCCTGCAAGCGGCTGCATAATCACTCTGCCACCCCGCCATTTCTGGTTATCAGTAATCGGTTATCAGGTAAGAGAAAAGAAGGTAATCAGTAATTTGTCTTGTTGCTTACCTGATAACCGATGACCAATTCTTCTACACTTTACTTAAATATAGTGCTCAAATCTATTTCTAAATCTTCGAAGATATCCACCCTTATCTTTTTTCCTTTATTATATTCTTGCGGCTCTCCATACTTATTGTCTTTAAGCTTAAATATAACTACCTCGTCTGTTGCTGGGTCAACAATCCAGTATTGTAGCACTTTATGTCTTTCGTATAAAGAGCGTTTAGTCACAAAATCCTTTTTTGCGGTGTAGAGGGATAAAATTTCTATGACTATATCCGGTGTACCCCTGGCTCCGCGGTCATCAAGTTTATTCCTATCACAAAAAACGACAATATCCGGTTGAACTACGGTTTCGATTTCATCATCAGGCTCATCAGCCTCAGGCAATCGGATATCAAAGGGAGCAATATATACCTGACAGGGTTTGTCCAATAAATAATTTGCAATCTGTCTGTATAATTCTCCTACAATTTCCTGATGCCTTCTGGAAGGGGCAGGACTCATATTGTAGGCCACCCCATCTATTAATTCCCACCGTTCCTCATCGGGCCAGGTGAGATAATCCTTGTAAGTAAATCTTTCTTCCATTTTTCTTGCCGGTAATCCCATAAGTGATATCTCCTATTTAGTAGTCAGTCAATGATTGATTGAGGGATTTCTGATGAAATAGGTAATCGGTAACAACCGATTATTGTGTTTTCCTTACCGATAACCTGATTACCAATAACCGAATTACTTATAATTCCCCATCTCCAAATCCTTGAGCATCTGCAAATCCAAGGCGGCTGTTCTTCCTGGTGTTGTTAAATAATTTCCAAGGATTAATCCATTTGCCCCGGCTAATAAAGCCAATGCCTGTAAATTTCTTAAATTCACCTCGCGTCCCCCGGCTACTTTAATAATTTTATCTTTTAAAATTAATCTAAAAACAGCAATTGTTTTTATTATCTCCATTGGCGACAATGGGGGAACATTTTCTAAAGGGGTACCTGGGCGCGGATTTAAAATATTAATGGGAATACAGTCTATATCCAAATCCTTTAAGGTAAATGCCAGTCTTATCCTTTCATCCCAATCCTCACCCAAACCGATTATCCCTCCACAACAGACTTCTAATCCAACCTTTTTCAATATCTTTATGGTGCTTAGTCTATCTTCATAAGTATGTGTGCTACAAATCTGTTTGAAATAGCCTTCTGATGTCTCAAGGTTATGATTGTATCGAGTTACCCCTGCATTTTTTAATTCATAAATCTCGTCTTCATTTAGAGTCCCTAATGAAGAATCTAATTTTAAGTTTGTTTCCTTGTGTAGTTTGCCTAAGACACTAACAATCTTTTTGAAATCTTTCGTATCTGGTTTTTTCCCGCTAATGACAATGCAAAATCTTGTTGCCCCTGAAATCTCTGCCTCTTTAGCCGCGGTTAAAATTTCATCTTCACTTTTAAGGGGATAGGTTGGGACATTAGTGTTATAATGGGCAGATTGTCCACAGAAATGACAATCTTCAGAACAGGCACCTGATTTAGCATTAATAAGCGAACATAAGTCAAACTCCTCACCGGCATATTCCTTTCTTACCCGATTAGCCAGTGAGATTAAATCTAAGATATCCGCCCCTTCTAATCTCGA
The DNA here is from genome assembly GCA_005239945.1 of Nitrospira sp. Classification (GTDB taxonomy): domain Bacteria; phylum UBA9089; class CG2-30-40-21; order CG2-30-40-21; family SBAY01; genus SBAY01. The sequence goes on along the minus strand of SBAY01000227.1, from coordinate 4,740 downwards.
AAAGTAGACAGCCTTACTAAAGGTTATCGGCTCGTTATTCAAAAGACTTTTTGAGGTCTCAAGTAACATTTTGTTAATCATCTTATTTTCTTATCCCTAATTGTTGAATAATCCCCTGGTATCTATTTGCATCTTTCTTTGTTAGATAATTGAGGAGTTTTCTTCTTTGTCCAACAAGTTTAAGCAATCCCCGTCGTGAATGATAGTCTTTTGCATGCACCTTGAAATGTTCGGTTAAGTAATTAATCCGGTCAGTCAATAGTGCTATCTGGACCTCTGGAGAACCTGTATCTTTGTCATGCACACGATACTTTCCAACCAATTCCTGCTTTCTTTCTTTGGTTAATGCCACTTAAATCACCTCCTTTTGGGATTTTCGATTTTGGATTTTTGATTTTGGATTTCTTTAATCGAAAATCCAAAATTACTCACATTTCCCTTGCTTGTTTTTCGTCTTCTTTCAATTGTTCAATCAGACTATCGCTATCCTTAAATTGCATTTCATCCCGTATTCTCTTGACAAATGAAATGTTTAGTTCTTTAGAGTAAATTTCTTCGTTGAAATCTAAAATATGGACTTCAAAGACGAGTTCTTTTTCATTGCCAGGGATAAATGTTGGTCGATACCCTAAATTGGCTATTGCCATATAATCTTCATCGTCCATTTTTACCTTTACCGCATAAACGCCTTCTTCAGGTAAAACAATCTCTTCATCCCACTTGATATTTACCGTCGGATAACCTAATATTCTTCCTCTTTTTGTTCCATGAATAACCGTTCCTACAATTGTCCACTGCCGCCCTAAAAGTAAATTTGCGGCTCTAATATCCCCTTGTTTTAAATATTTTCTTATCCTTGTGCTACTCACTAATTCATCTTCGAATTCCACTGGTTCGACAATATGCAGTTTAAATCTTCTTTCCTTGCTTAATTTCTCTAATAATTTTATATCCCCAAGTCTATTTTTCCCAAACAAATAATTTGTTCCTACCCACATCTGTTTCATTTTCAATGTCTCAATGAGTACACTTTGAACAAATTCCGTTGCCTCAAGATTCATTATTTCTTGTTCGAAATCACTAATTACAATTACATCTACTCCCAGATCCGCCAGGATGTCTATTTTCTGATTAAGCGTAATCAATAGACGGTTGTGGTCCGTTTCTAAGTTTGTAGAAGTGGATAAAAGTATTTTTCGGGGATGAATTTCAAAGGTAAAAATAAGGCTTGTCATCCCTTTTTTTCTACAAGAATCAACCAATCCCTTTATGATTTTTTGATGTCCACAATGAACACCATCGAATACGCCTATGGCTAAGCCGACATCTTTATATTCAAATTGAGTTGGAATTTTCCAGAAAACTTTCATTTTGAGGTAATACCTTTTAACTTCAATTCAGACATTAGACCATAGACATCAGATATTAGACTTAGAGAAGAAAAATGTGCCGTAGCAATCATCAATGAAAGAAATAATTTTAAAATGCTAATTGCTAATTGGACATTGGATTATTTTTGGTTTTTACAATCATTCACTTCTACAAAAAAAGCCTCAAGGGCCGAAAAGTTTGATGTCTAAAGTCTTAACTCTAATGTCTGAATTGAAGACCTCTTCAATGGATAAAAGCACCTCTTCCACCTTTATCTTACCTTCTTTTAAATCAAACAAATCGATTGCATTCTCGATTTTGAACCTGCCACTTCTCGTCCTTGTAAGCGAGGTAAGATGACTACCTACACCTAACAGCTCACCTATATCCGCACATAATGTTCGAATATAAGTTCCCCCTGAACATACGACTCTAAAGGTAAGCTCATCAGGTGGTATAAAATTCAACAACTCAATCTCAAATATGTTTATTTGCCGGGGCCGGCGTTCTACCTCTTTTCCTTGTCGGGCTAATTCATATAGCCTTTTTCCCTTATAGTGCAGGGCAGAAAACATAGGTGGAATCTGGTTTGTTTTACCTTTAAAACTTAAGAGTGCCTTTTCAACTGCCTCTTTTTGAAGACTAAAATTAGTCTTTTGCTCTGTTATTTCACCCCAGGCATCTTGAGTTGTTGTTTTAATTCCTAATTTCATTGAGGCAACATACTCTTTAGAATCACCTTTGCAAGTTTCGGCTAATTTTGTTGCCTTACCTAAAAGAAGAACTAACACCCCGGTTGCCTGTGGGTCTAATGTGCCTGCATGACCTATCCTTTTTTGCTTAATCAATCTGCGAATACAATCAACTACATCATGAGAGGTCATATTAGACGGTTTGTTAATATTCAAAATGCCATCCATATATTGTTGTCTATAATATAATACCATTTGTAGGATAATTTGTCAAGATAAAAAAGGTAAAAAGCAAAATTCTCTAAGATTTGAGGGAAAAACCTTTTGAAAAAGGGTATGTGTTTAGCGTACCACAGAGACACAAAGTTCACAGAGAAATATAAGGAGAAAAGGGAAAAAGGGGAAAAAGGGAGAAAAGAAAAATAGGTAATTTCCCTTTTTCACCAGATTCTCCATTTTTCCTTACTTACACAAAACTCTGTGTTCTCCGTGCCTCTGTGGTGTATTTCAGCGCGCTAAACACATACGAAAAAGGTTTTCTCTTCCATTAAATAGTTTTTGCCTTTTCATTTTTTAGTATGTTATAAAAGGTATTCCGTTGTTTTGGAATAAAGCCGGCATCTTTTATTAAATCAATTATTTCTTGCGTGGTAAGACGGTATTGTGCCCCTGCAGATTTGACTACATTTTCCTCCAACATAGTTGAGCCTATATCATTTGCGCCAAAGGCTAAAGCAATCTGTCCTATTTTGGGTCCCTGGGTAACCCAGGAAGCCTGGATGTTTTTAAAATTATCCAGCACAATTCTTGAAAGAGCAAGTGTCTTCAAATACTCATAACCACCTGCCTCACGACCACCCAAAAGGGTATTTTGTGGTTGATATGTCCAGGGAATAAAGGCGGTAAAGCCACCTGTTTCATCCTGCAAATCCCGTATTTTTAGCAGATGTTGGACTCTGTTTGCGATTGACTCAATATGCCCAAACATCATTGTGGCGGTAGTTTTCATTCTAAGTTGATGCGAGGCCCTCATTACCTCTAACCATTGGGCAGATGAGCATTTATTTGGGCTTATCTGTTGGCGAATTTTATCGACTAAAATCTCCGCTCCTCCCCCAGGTATCGAATCTAACCCGGCGATTCTTAATCGAGAGAGGGTGGTATGAATGCTTAAATTTGATATTATCGCAAAATGGACAATCTCCGGCGGTGAAAATCCATGAATATGAATTTTAGGAAAGGCAGTTTTGATCTTCTGTAACATCTCTTCGTAATATTCAATCTTGAATTCAGGATGTAATCCTCCCTGCATCAGGATTTGGGTTCCACCTGATTTAATAGTTTCTTCGATTTTATCCCTTAATTCCTCCCAGCTCAAAAAATAGGCCTCCTGGCTATTAATATCTTTATAAAAGGCACAAAATTTACATTTCGAAAGACAGACATTGGTATAATTTATATTACGGTCGATGATGTAGGTAACGATATTATCCGGGTGAAGTCGGGCCCGGATAGCATTGGCTATCTTTCCCAGTTTGAGAATATCCCCTTCCTGGAATAGTGTCATTGCCTGGTCAAAATTTAGCCTCTCGCCGTTTAATGCCATATCTAAAATTTGAGGTAGTGCAGAATTCAATCTCCCGCTCCTTTTCTATAAGTTTATATTTCAAGGCAAAATTCACAAATTTCAAAATTCCTTTTAATTCTAATCTACCAAGGTCATAATAAATAATCTGCTTTAAATAATTAGTTACCAATTCCTTACTCAAGGACATTTTTTCTGATTCATTTCTAACTATTTCATCCAAATTTCGTATCCCAAATTCCTTACTTTTAACAATAAGATTAACTATTTTCTTGTAATCTTCCAATCCATCCCTAATTACCCAAAAGGCATAGACAAATGGTAATTGAGTAAGTTTATACCACTCCTCACCCAGGTCTATGGATTTGCCTGATAGGGTTAAAGGGTGGTCCCCAATTAAAAGAACAGATTCATTTTCCTCCAATGATTGAGGTAATAGCGGCGTAATCTCTTTAAACAAGGGTGAAATAGAATATATCTCACTAAGGATAATCCTCAGTAAGGCAACAGATGTTGATGAGGCTTTATCTACGGCTACTTCTTTGATACTTGAAATAGCATTTTTATAAAATAATTTTACACTGGCCACTTTTCCATAAGAAGAGATACAAATTTTAGGGATGACAAACTTACCTGCTCCACGAAAATAATCGATGGTAGGGATTATTCCGGCATCTACCTGTTCATTTTTCAATAAACTGGAAAGGGTAGAGGGATATTCATAAACCAATTCTACTGATTTGTCTATCTCTAATTTATATATCAATGGTTTAACATTTAAAAAAGGTATAGCGCCTATTTTCATCTTCATCCTTTTGTCTTATGTAAGTTATTATAGCATTTATGGTATGATTTTGCAAGGGAAATGTAAAAAAACAGATTTTCCCCGACTTTTAGCCATGATTTAAAGAAGTCGATTTTTTGAGGGGAAAAACCCTTTGAAAAGTGTTTTTCCCCTCAAACTCCCCTTTTCCTAAATTTTTTAATCACAAGGGTATGGATTTTAGTTACCCAAGAAATGGGTAACTAAAATCCATACCCTTGTGATTAAAAAATTTAGGAAAAGGGGAGTTTGAGGGGAAAAACACTTTT
>SBAY01000279.1 GCA_005239945.1 Nitrospira sp. | reverse complement strand
TGCTACACTTGTCATTACGGCAGTAATACTTGGTATTGTCCCAAAATGAATGATTACAGTTTCACTCGCTCCATAGCCATTACCCCAAACAGTTACACCTGTTCCCACTGTCCCACTCCTGGGTGTAATTGCCACAATACATGGCAAAATACGAAATACCGCATCAGCCGTCTTACCTGAATTTAACCCCGTAGCCCTGACAGTAGTAGAACCATAAGACTGCATATCAACGGTAAAAGCAGTCGTAAAACTACCTAACGCCAGAGTATAAGTTGTACAAATAGTCCGAGTTGTCCCAAAATCAATCCTGACTGATTCCGTTGCACCAAAGCCACCACCACTAACCATAATGATAGTCCCTACTGTTCCTGCGGTAGGTATGACTGATATATAAGTTGGTGTGCCGAATTCGTAAGCACCTATATCGACTGTGCCGTTTATTATTCTTGGCTTTCCGTCTTTGTCTGTTGATGGAAGACCTGGGGCAGTATTTGAGCCAACATCTATGCAAGGAGAGATTGCTTGAAGGTGATAGTCATTAGCTCCTATGAATTGTGGGTTACCAAGGATATTATTGCTGTTGCCGGCAATGGTATTTACATCATTAATATTTGTGCTACCTTCATCAAAATAGTTGTATGGGGTGTTGTTATAAAAGCAATTATAGTTGGTCAGAGGGTCACTGTTGGTTGTATACCTTTCATATATCCCATAATTAGTATTGTTTGAGATGATATTGTTGGTGATGAATGGGGAAGAATTATAATCGCAGAAAATCCCACCACCCTGATGTGCGGTGTTGTCTGATATGGTGCAATTGGTGATGGTGGGAGAAGAGTTATAGCAGAAAATCCCGCCACCAAAATAACGTGCGGCATTGCCTGATATGATGCAATTGGTGATGGTGGGCGAGGAATTATTAGAGCAGAAAATCCCGCCACCCATATCAGCATTCCCATTCCTTATGGTGAATCCTGATATTGTTCCGCAATCACCTGTAAGATAAAACCCCACTCCTGAACCTTGAATGTCAATGATGCAGTTTTGAGACCCATTCACAGACCGCACCGTAATCTTCTTCCCTGACCATGTTAAGTTCTTATTCCATGTGCCTGTCCAAGTCCAATCAGATACTAAAACCGTGCCACCATTAGAACAGATATCTATTCCTGCCTGAATGGTAGGGGTAGTACCAATGAAGTTATTACCCGCATCATATACTGTTACTCTAATCGGTGTTGGTGTGCTTTGGAATTCATACGCACCCATATCTACTATTCTCACTATCCGCGGATTGCCGTCTTTGTCGGTTGAGGAGATGGCTGGGGCTGTGTTTGAACCTACATCTATGCAGGGAGAGATCGGTTGAAAATGATAATCATCTCCTCCAATGAATTGAGGGTCTGCTGAGATATTACCATTTATCCCTGTCTGATTACTGATTCCAAAGTAATCCTCTGGACTATTGTTCCAAAAATCACAATAGGTGATGGTTGGTGAAGAAGAGCAGTAAATCCCGCCACCAAGCCTTGCGGTGTTGTCTGATATGATGCAATTGGTGATGGTGGGAGAGGAATAATAAGTGCAATAAATTCCTCCTCCATTAGTAGATGCGGCGTTATCTGATATGGTGCAATTAGTGATGGTAGGGGAAGAATAATAATCGCAATGAATTCCGCCACCATGAGATGCATTGTTGCCTGATATGATGCAATTGGTGATGGTGGGCGAAAAATAATAATAGGAGTAAATCCCGCCACCGCAATTAGAAGCTGTGTTGTCTGATATGATGCAATTGGTGATGGTTGGAAAGGAATTAGAGCAAATAATCCCGCCACCATCAGATGCGGTGTTACCTGATATGGTGCAGTTGGTAATGGTGGAGGAGGAATTATCCTTGCAAAAAATCCCGCCACCCCTATGTGCGGTGTTGCCTGATATGGTACAATTGATGATAGTGAAGGAGGAATTATTCCAGCAAAAAATTCCACCACCATTAGATGCGGTGTTGCCTGATATGGTACAATTAGTGATGGTGGGGAAGGAATTATTATTGCAGAAAATCCCGCCACCCCAATATGCGGTGTTGTCTGATATGGTACAATTAGTGATGGTGGGGGAGGAATAATAAGTGCAGCGAATCCCGCCACCCTCACCCCCAGATGCTGAATTACCTGATATAGTGCAATTGGTGATGGTGGGAGAAGAATTCTCGCAATAAACCCCAGTACCCCAACCAGCATTCCCATTCCTTATGCTGAACCCAGATATTGTTCCGCAATCACCTGCCCCCTCAAGATAAAACCCTCTGCCTGAACCCTGGCAGTCGATGATGCAATTATTGGCTCCATTTTCAGACCGCACAGTAATCTTCTTTCCTGACCAGGTTAAGTCCTTATTCCCTGTGCCTGTCCAGGTTCCATCAGCCACCCAGACCGTATCGCCAGTAACTGCGGCATCTATAGCCGACTGAATGGTTGTATAGCTTCCTGGCACATACAAATCTACTGCTCCTGCACCTTTTGGCATCATTGCCAGAACTCAAGCCTCTAAAATCACTACAAAACATAAAAACTTGATTTTCATTTTTATATACCTCCTCGTATATTTTCGTTAAGCGGATTTAGCGGATTTTTTTATCTTTTTATTATCCGATTCCTCCATTAAATCCCATTATTAATATTTCTAATATCAAGACCTTTTCCCATATTTTATCATCCTCCTTTTAATTTTTATTTTTATATTTACACTCCTTTAGAAAAATATTATAAAAATAATGATCTTGTTGAGAATTAGGATTAATCTCTAATGCTTTTTTTATGGATATAATTGCTTTATCATATTTTTTAATATAATAATAAAACTGTCCCGCCATAGTATAAGCAAATGCATAATTCTCTATTATTGACTTTTCTACTAGAGTAGATGGGTACTTTCCATTAATTTTGCCCTTATGAATACCTCTTAGATTTAAATTTACATCTTTAAATTCTTCACACATCTTATCTAAAGTTACTCCTCTTTTTAATACCCGAAACAAAACATTTCCTGGAATTAATTGATAATTGCTAAAAAGTTCTTGATTCCGGGTATAAATAGAATAATTATCGATATTATTAGTTATGAGATTATTTAGTCTTTCTATTTTAATTTTCTCTAATATTTCTGCTGTCATCTCTTTTTCTCTTTTTTGAGAAGAAAAATCAATAACTACATGAGGATAATTCCTTTTAAGTAAATCAATGTATGACTTTTCCTCCAATGCCGCATAAATAATTATAGCCACATCCGACCGTTCATTTTCAACCCATTGTATATAAGCAGAAGGAAAAACTACTTCATCATATCCTAATGCTAAAATACTCAGCGCTTTTTCTTTTAGAGGTTTTAAAATGTTTCTATTATAATCATAAGCTAAATAATAGTTATTATAATTATTATCCTGATAATGTATAGAAAAGGAGAGAATTGGAAGAAATAAAATAAAAATATAAAGTATGTGTAATTTTATTTTCTTCCCACAGATAGGATAAATCCCTTTTACTATTACCTCTCTTGCTCCTAATCCGAGTAATACTGAAAATATTAAATATGATATGATATAATAATCTTTAATATTTGGTATATTATATTGTATTGCAAAAATTATATTAGTAATAACTATCACACAAAAGAAGACAAGAAATAATTTCCTTTTTAAAAAAGTAAATATGCTTATTATTCCAATCCACACAAGATAAGGGGTAAATTGATAAGGGAAAAAATTAATATGCTCTTGCATTCTCTTTAAAAAATCATGTGCAGATACCATAGAAATATATCGAAGTTTATATTCTCCTCCACTAATATGTCCAATAAAACTTTCTAATGTCTCTGGATTACCATAGCAATAAGGAGGATTCGCACTTGCTCGGATTGGTAGATATAGGTATAAGAACAATGGCAGAATGAATAAGCAAAGTAGTTTGAGTGAGGAGTGAAGAGTGAGGAGTGAGAAGTCTTTGTATTTCCAACATATTGCTATGATAAAGAATATGCTTGCTGGGACTAAGTAGATTGTTTGCATGTGATGTGTGAAGGATAAGCCGAGTGTGAAAGAGAATAGGTAGAGTAAGCGTTGAGCGTTGAGGATTGAGCCTGGAGTTTTTTGCTCTCTGCTCTCTGCTCCGTGCTCCGTGCTCATCGCTTCTTGCCACTTTAGTAGGATGAAGATTAGTAATGTTGCAAACAAGGCATTGAGTGTGTATTTCTCAGCAATTACCGCCTGTTCCCAGAAGGTAGTAGCAAAGGCAAGCATTAACGCTCCAACTATCGCAGGGATGATAAGTGAGAGGTGAGAAATAAGAAGTGAGAAGTTTTTACCTTCTTTATTACTTCCTTTATTACTTCCTACTTCCCACTTCCCACTTCCTACTTTCAATATAATAAAGTACACCATCATACACGATAACGAAGCACATAAGGCAGAGGCTAAGTTCATCCGATAGGCAATGTTTCCAATCGGTAGAATAGTCATCCATAGTTTTCCAAGCAAGCAATACAGCGGATAACCCGTTGGATGTGGAATACCTAAAACATACGCCGCAGTAACCATATCCCCTGAATCCTGAAATCCAATCGTCGGAGTCAAGGTGTGCAAATACACTGTCCAGCAGATAAAGAATACTACTATCCCCCCTGTATAATCTATCAAAGTAAATGGTCTTGGAACAATCGGCTCATCCTTCGGGATAAGAAACTTTGGAATCTTCAACTGAATCCTCCACTTCCTCTTTTTCTGCTTTCTGTAATCTATCTTCTGTCCTCTAACTTTCTTCCCCATACCTTCACCTCATCACCTATCAATTATACTTTACTTTTTCCTATCTGTCAAGAGCAAAAATAAACATATTCAATTGTCAAAGAACATTTTGGGTAATTAAGTAACTGGGTAATTAATTACCGTATCATCTCAAAGGATACTGTTGACCACCGTGGGCGAGAAGGAGTAGCAATAAATCCCGCCACCAGCGTCATTAGGCCAGTTCCCAGTAACATACCCATTCCTTATGGTGAACCCTGATATTGTTCCACAATCACCTGCCCCATTAAGATAAAACCCTCTACCTGAATTTTGGCAGTCGATGATGCAATTATTGGCTCCATTAACAGACCGCACAGTAATCTTCTTTCCTGACCAGGTTAACTCCTTATTCCCTGTGCCTGTCCAGGTGCCATCAGCCACCCAAACCGTATCCCCAGTAACTGCGGCATTAATAGCCGCCTGAATGGTGGTATAGTTTCCTGGCACATAAATATCCGCTGCCGAAGCTATTTTTACCATTCCCAGCAAAACCCCTAAAATCCCAATAAAACCAACAAACTTTTTCATTCTTTAAAACCCTCCTTGTAATTTTGGTAAGCGGATTGAGCGGATTAAGCGGATTTTTTATTCTTTTTATCCGTTTAATCTGCTAAATCCGCTTACTTATATTATTATACCACAAGAATTCCGATTTGTCGAGGGCTAAATTCAAAATTTCTCCAAACTTAGGGACAATATAGGTCAAATCCTCATAGACTAAATTATTCTTCATTGTTATTTTTTGTAAGCAGATTAAGATTTTTTAGTAAGCTGATTGAGCGGATTAAAATGTTACTCCTTCGGCAACAATAACATCAGAAGTGATGATGTAGGGACTGCCAACTACATTCCATGTAGTATTTGTAGTAATAGTCCCACTAACATCTGTTGCTTGAGCAAATCCTCCTCTGAGCAAAATCTCTAAAATCATTAAAACACTCCAAATTATTTTTTCTCATTTTAATACCTCCTCGTATAATATGTTTTGTAGGGTATTGGTTATATCCCCCCTCAATAAACTGTAAGTTTATTGAACTTGCAAAATTTCCCACCATGATTACTAAACTTATCTATATTCAATGGGAAGTTGGGTTAAAACTATTCCTTATGCTACTTATCATTATATTGAGCAAAACTATTGCTCCTTTACACATATTAATAAAAATTCCTGGATATTTTATGGTAATCATTAGATATTTCCAAATAACTCTAAATCTCAAATAAAATTCTCTGTGAGCTTTATTCTGATATTCTATTAATTCTTTTTTGGTTAATCCATAGGGAATAAAAATAGGCTCAAGGAAATTCATTTTTCCCCAGTTGTCTTCGAACTCACCATATTCCTTTGCAATAGGATATATTTCAGTACCAGGGAAAGGGGTAAAATTAAGTACCTGGAGATCATCTAACGGTAACTCTTTAGCTAATGCTATTGACTTCATAATATCTTCTCTGGTTTCTGTTGGAGAACCTATTATAAAAAGCCCTCTTACTTTTATACCTGCCTTATTTGCCATCCCTACTGCTTTTTTTACTTGTTCTACAGTCTGTGATTTTTTCAATACCTTTAAAATTCTTTCTGACCCACTCTCTATCCCAAATCCAATTTGCCAACAACCAGCCGCTTTCATCAATTTCAATGTTTCATAATCTACATGCACTGTCCCCTGGCATGACCAACTTACCTTTGTTTTCTCTTTTATTAAATAGTTGCATATTTCATACAACCTTTCCTTTGCTGTTATAAATGTATCATCATAAATATATACATGTTTGATTTGATACCCTTTTGTTAAAATCCTGAACATTTCTAAAACATATTCTGCACTATGATATCTATATTTGTGGCCAAAAACACTTCGGTCACAAAAAATACAATTATAAGGACATCCTCTTGAAGTTATAATACTTGCTTCTAATCCCTTAATAGAAAGAGGTGCAGATAATTTATAAGCATGTGGAAAATCAGGTATTATATCCCATGCAGGAAAAGGAAGTATATCCAGATTCTCAATATATTCTCTCCTTATCATTAACCTTTATTTCACCATTTTTATCCCTGAAAACAATACCTTTTACACCGGAAATATCATCTTCCTTATCCCAGACATTCAATAATTCTTTAAGTGTAATCTCTCCTTCTCCTATCACGCCTACATCAAAATGTTTAAATCTCTTCATTGTTTCATAAGGAGTAGCTGTAATATGAACCCCTCCAATAATTGTTTTTATCTCAGGATTACTATCTTTTATAAGCTCTGCTATCTTGGCAGTATTATATATTGTTATCGAAGAAGCAGAAATACCAACATAAGCTGGATTGATCTTCAGTATTTGATTCAATACATCGTCGAAATCCAAATTCAGTGCTGGGGATTCAATTATATAAGGGGTATAACCATGCTTTCTTAGATATGCTCCTAAATAGGCAAGTCCTAATGAAGCCATTGTATTACCTACTCTGGCTATCTTTCCATATCTATCTCGAAGGAGGATAGGAGGCATAATCAAGACTACTTTATTTAACTGATCGAAATTTACTTCTGGCATATTTTTTACCTGAGTCATTGTGAAAATATTTTAGCACAAATTTTTAAGGCTATGTCAATAAAAAAATGTTCCCTTGCAGAAATTCTCATTTTGAAATAACTCCGCCATTTATGGCGGAGTTACCAATAACACAAACAAAATAGGCTTTAACCATGATTCTTAATTGTCTTTTAGGGCTAAAGCCCATTTTGGAAAGTCTTCCTCTGCTCCGCTCTAAAGAACGGAGTTAATAATTTCTATAAGTTAAATCGGGCAAAAAATCCAAAATAAGAATTGCTGGTTCCCTTGACTTCATTCAGCCTTCAGCCTTCCTACCTTCAGCCTTCTCCAACAACTCCTCGGCATGTTTTAAGGATGTTGCCGAGACCTCGTGACCATCCAATAGAAGGGCTAATTCCTTTATGCGGGAGACGCGGTCTAATTTAGTTACCCGGGTATGTGTCTTATCTCCAATGACTTTCTTTTGGACATAGAGATGGGTTTGGGCATAAGCGGCTATTTGCGGTAAATGGGTAATGCAAATCACCTGTCGAGCCTGACTTATATGCTCTAATTTTGCCCCTACATTTTGCCCTATTTTTCCACCAATGCCGGTGTCGATTTCATCGAAGATAAGTGTTGGTATTTCATCTGCCTGGGCCAGGATGGTTTTTATGGCTAACATCACCCGTGAAATCTCTCCGCCAGAGGCAATATTGGCTAAAGGTTTTAGCGGCTCGCCTACATTGGGTGAGATTAAAAATTCCACTACATCTACCCCTGTTGAACGAACATTAACCGGTTTTCCATCAAGTTTAATCGGGCTATTTACCTCTTCTCTGGAGGTTATTTCTATCCCAAATCGGGCTTTATTCATTCCTAAATCAGACAATTGGGTAATTATTTCATCGGCTAATTTTATCGCCGACCCTTTCCTCCCCTGGGATAATTCCTCTGCCTTCGATTCTAAAGATGAGGTAACCTGCGCAAGCTGATTTTTCACCTCTTCAATCTCTTCTTCGTTATGGACAATAGAATTTATCTGGGCCGTAATCTTCTCCCTATACTCAAATATGGCGGGAATCGTTCCCCCATATTTCCGCTTTAATTTATGCAGTAAATCCAATCTTGCCTCAACCTCTTCTAATTTAGCCGGGTTAAATTCAATCCGCTGGATATAATTATCCAATTCCTTAGTAAGACCTTCTAATTGGTAGGACAGGTTCTGTGCTGTTTGAGCCGATTCTTTTAATGATGGGTCAATCTCGACAATTGAGGATAGCCTCTTTACTACCTGATAGAAATTGGTATTGATTGAAGGTCCATCCATGCAGTCTAATAGAAGATAGGCTTCTTGAGCCAGGAGGTGTAGTTTTTCTGCGCTGCGCAGGGTTTTTGCCTCTTGCTCTAATTCCTCATCCTCCCCTAATTTAAGGTTCGCCTGGTTGATTTCCTCCAGTTCAAATTTCAGCAGGTCTAATTGCCTTACCTTTTCTTGTTCATTGATAGAGAGTTGGGCTAATCTTTGGTTCAGCCCGGTAAATTGCTGGTAAATCTGGCTAACCTCCAGTCGAAGGTTTTGAAGTGTACCATATTTGTCTAACAAGGTTAGTTGTGTGGTTTGACTAAGCAAGGATTGATGTTCGTGTTGGCCATGAATATCAACCAGGGTTTTGCCTACCTCAATAAGGGTGCTTAAGGTAACTATTTTATCATTGATGCGGCAGAGGTGTTTGCCGGAGGCTAAAATTTCCCGTTGAAGGAGCAGGCTCTCATCAGGTAACGGCAGACCATAATTTGCCAACACTTCCTTTACTCCGACATTTCCTTTGATTTCAAATAAGGCTGAAATAACGCTCATTTCAGTTCCTGAACGGATATAATCAATAGTCACCCGCTCACCCAAAACCGCATTAATCGCATCGATAATGATAGTTTTCCCTGCCCCTGTCTCACCTGTTAGGATGTTAAGCCCATTAGAGAATTCTATCTCCAATTCATCTATTAAAACAAAATCCTTGATATGTAATTGAGAAAGCATAATTAGACCTGATTTTCTTCCTTTAATATTTTTGTAACAAGTTCTTTAGTTGTTTTTAGCCATTCTTTGTATTCTTCCCCTTTATTAGAAAGGAACTCTTTAATACTATTCCATCTAATGTCAAGATACTGATGGGCTAAAATGTTTCTTAGTTTTGTTCCTTCTGCTAAACGCTGGGAAAGGTTATCAGAAATTAAACCTGAAGTTCCCAGACTCAAAAAATACTCTTTATAGGTATCTGGAATCTCCCTATTCTCACTTACTAATATAATCTTAGCTATATCCAAAGAGGCATTGACAATATTTTCAATACATCTTTCTAAATTTCGTCTTTTATTCCTGTCTTCTTGATAAGTTTTATAATCGAGGTTGAAAAAGTTACTTAAATCCCCTAACTCGACCTCCATAAAATCAAATATTCTTCCTAACCTTTCGATATAAGATTTTTTTAAATGCGGCATCCTTTTACCTCTTCCTTCATTTTCCAGGCATCAATATTAAAATCTATCAAGTCTTGTGCCTCCCATGAGACTTCTAAAAGAAAATCTAAATATAGGTAGTAGTCTTTTATTATTAAAGGTATTCCTCTAATTGCCTCCCAACTAATAATAGGTTTAGCACGATTAAGGATTATTAAATCAACCTCTTTTTTTAATATGCGCTCTGTATCTAACCAGATTTGAGTTTCATTAGATTCATTTCTCAAATACACTGCAAGGTCAACATCTGATTCCTGGCAAGATATAGACTTAGATTGCGAGCCAAACAAAAAAGCCAGGCAAACATCATCTCTATTCTCAAAATATCTACGAAGTTCATCTCTCATACCTTCATTCATCTTTTACCTCATTTCCTTACTTCAATTCAGACATTAGACTTCAGACTTTAGACATCAGACTTTTCGTAGCCTTATATACTAAAAGTGCTAATTCATCTGCTAATTGCCATGCCTTTATTTTTGTATAATCTCTGCCCATTTTTCTCTCTTAAGCCTAATGTCTAAATTGAAGTCATTTCCTTAAGCACTTCTTTGATTTTATCCATATCTTTAATAAAATAGTCTTTATTCTGCTGATATTCCTTCCATAACTCATCCATTCTTTTAAATCGCAATTCATAATCATAAGCATGTCTAAATATATGCCTGAATTTTCTAAGTTCATTTAGCATACTATAAGTTTCTTTTTCCCCTTTTCCCCTTTTTTACACATCTGTATAATTCACTATCTTCTTTTACCTACCGTTCACTGACCCATTACCCTTGGGAATTTATCGTAATATACCTAATTTACCCGTTATTACCTCCCCTTCACTCTCTATCACATAAAGATAAATCCCGCTGGCAATTCCTTTAGGCTGCCACTTAGCCTCGCCAGTAGCATTATCTCCAGGAATTGTAGTAATTAATTCCCCGACGATAGTAAAGATTTTAACCAGCGAGTTATATGGCAGATGCGCAAAGGTAACCTGGTTATTGGCAGGATTAGGATAAACGATTATTTCTCCTGTTCTGAAGGTAGCTGTTCCATTACAAATGGTTTGGCTGCCGTGATTATCTATAGCAAAGACTACCCAGTAATAGGTTGAGTTATTATCCAACGGAGAAGATGGGGTGTAGTTGGTAGTGGTTCTATCAACCTCGGTTTTTGGGCTGAAATTGGCATTTTTACTGTACCAGAGTTTATAGGTAATTGTATCATTCGGGTCAGGGTCAGACACCCCAGTCCAACGGAATGTCGGGGTTAAATCAGCAATAGTCTTGCCATCTGGTGGCCAATTAAGTATAGGTGTGCCGGGTGGTTCATTGAATAGATTGACATAAAACCTCCAGTCGGTCTGGTTACTCCATCTTCCGCCACCCCATTCATTCATTGCCTGAACCTTCCAATAATATGTGGAGTTATCTGCTAAGGTAGTCGAGTAGGTATTTCCAGTAAGATTTTTCGTGGCATAGGTAGTAAAAGTTGAGTCTGTGCCATAGCAAAGGGTGTAAGTAACCGTAGAGGCATCAGCCGATGTAGTAGTTCCCCACTCAAAATTAACGGTCAGGGTGGCTATGGTCGTTGTATTCGTTGGGGATTTCAATGAAAATGTCCCCATACCAAAGGGTCTTACTCGAATATTGGCAGTCATAGTCGCAGATGAAGGGCTGATATTAGTTACTTCTACATGGGTAGGGCCGCTGAGATAAGCATCCGAGTCCGGGGTAGTGAGACCGGTAAAGGCAGTATTATAAGATGAGCCGGGGAATGGGTCACCGGCATCACCGGAGTCAATATTATGTTCAAGCTCCCACAGCCCATCGGCCGGTTCTACGGCTACCTTATAATGGTAAACAGGATTAAGTCCTGGATACCACTGCTCATCATTTGTTGGTTTATTATCATCGATATGCCAAATCATCAAACCAGCACCTGGTAATGACCCATCAAAACCTACCTGTTGCCGATTTTCAACCAGAAAATATTCGTTTGCCGGTGCACCATCTGTCCAAAGTTTATAAATGCTCTTATTTGTTTCTACATTAGGGAAGAGAACATTATTCTGATTTGTTGTGGGGACTGTGGGTGTTAGCCAACCTAATTTAAGTTTTGCCCAGGCACATAGATGGACAGGTCTTGTGCCATCACCACCCCAAGCGCCAGAAGACATAAGACACCAATAACCAACCCCTTCAGAATCAGGGTTCCTTTCAGGGGTAGTATTATATAAATCCGGTAGCCCAAAGATATGTCCCAACTCATGTGCAAACACACCAATCTTCCCATCCTCCGGCTCCATAGAGTAATCGAATACCTTTACTCCATCAACATACATTGGATAACTGGTGTTCCACTGATGTGACCAAATGTCGTTTTTATTACCTGTTACTTCAGCTCCCCGTCCAGCATGGACAATGAACAAGGCATCTACATCAGAGTCTCCATCATTGTCATAATTCTTAAAATCAACATAAGGATTAGCTGCGGTCACTGCATGTTCGGTCAATCGTTGAGCATTACGAGGGTAGGAGCGGGACTCTAACCCATATTCACCATTAGTATAGTAGCTATAAAGATTAGGTGCTCTATACCAGCCACTTACCGAGCCTGGAATATCTAATTGATTGTAAGAAACCTCTTTATAGTAATCGCGCATACTGCCGGTCGGATAGGTACCTGAGGAGAACAACATATTGCTATAATGAGATTGGGCAGTAGTCGCCACCTTATCCGAGAAATCCACCAGCAGAACAATTGCCTTTCTGACCCCTGTTACCGGTGCTTTAACAGGTGCAGGCGAGTCTAATCCTGCGGGTTTTTTAGGAAACTCACGCATAAATCGTTCCCATTTTCCTTCTTGCTTAAGTTTTTCCTTAAGGTCAGGATGTGGTGGCATGGCACAAAAGTCTGAAGTCTGAAAGCTAAAGGCTGAAGGTTGAAAAATTGGTGCTTGATTTTGTGAGATGACTAACAGGTCGGCCTCATAAGTTACGGCTGTTGCCTTCAGAGGGACAAACATCAAACCAAACAATACAAATACTACTAACTTAAAAATCTTCATTTAACCTTCCTTTGTAATTTTGAACTCTCTCGGATAAAATTGAGCGTTGATTTTATTGACCTTCTCAAACAGCCCCACAGAGGGAGCAAGGTGCAAGGAACAAGGAGCAGGGTCTTTTCCATCCACACTCTATCCTTGAATCTCGCTCCTTGAACCTTTTTATCCGTAGACCTTCATTTTCAAGCTAATATTATTGTATAACAATTCAACATCTATTGTCAAGTATTTTTATGTAAGATACCTCCGCGATATAACAAGAAAATGATTATCCCGCAAAAGGTTAATAAACTAATCCACAGACCTATTTTGAATGATAAAGGTTCATATCTAAATTTCACCAGATGATTTCCCTTCTCAAGATAGACTGCCCTGAAGGTATGATAAGCACGATATATCTTATCTTTTTTATTATCGATATAAACCTGCCAGCCGGGATAGTAAGTATCTGTCAAGACTAAAAAGCCATTATCTTTCATAGAACACTGAATAACCACCTCCTCATTTCGGTAATCAATTATTTTAGTTGTTGAAGGCACGGTGGAATTTGAATTAATATCCAATGGTGGGTTTTCCTCCAGGAGAACATATTGACCTGGGTTAAATTCCTTGCTGGCTAATTCCTTAAACATCTTTTCCCTGGCTTTAATTACCTTAAAATTATGCACCACAAAGGCTCGCGGGAGGACTTCTTTGTTTTCTATAATTTTAACTCCATTATCTTCAAATACTGTCCGAAATCTATCATCATTTATATCCAGGGTAAATAAAATATATTTGACATTAAATAAATTAAGGAGTGGTGAATTTTTAATGATAAGATGGATTACCTCATCTTCTTTGATCGATAGAGGGGTTCCTGCCCGAAAAAGATTTATAACCTCCTGCCAATGTTGAACACAAAATAAACCAAGGTGCATCCCAATACTGGAAATATTCACCCAGGCATTAAATTCAGGGGCTAATAATTTAATCCAGGTGATATTTGGATTCTTATCCTTAGAGCGAATAGCTACTATACCCGGGTAGACCGACATAGTTCTATATATATCCTCATCTTGCAATAGAAACTTCGCTGTCTGGGGCATGAATATCGAGGGTAATTTTGCCATTTTAATAGTGGGTGGTAGTGCCCTTAAGCCAAATAAAAATAAGTCAATAGCAATAAGGGTTACAATAAGAAATTTAAAACTTGCTAATCCTAATTTTTGTTTTGTCCATAAAATTAACAGGGTAATACTTAGACATAAAAAGGCGAATAAGACATAGACATCTTGTTGAATATTTTTAATTCTGTCTAAATTAAAAAATCCCTTGGGTAATAATCTGTTGTTGAAACAGGTATTGCCCATATTCGCTCCTTTATCCAAGAAAAATTCTTGGGGTAATAATCTTTCAATCCCAAGCAGGCTAATTATACCTCCATAGATTAAGAGCAGGATAAGAGATACAAACAATAGATTAGAAATAACCTTTTTAGGGTAATTAAGATTAATCAAATAAGAAACGCCAAATCCAGCGATAATGGCACTGGAGAAGGTCAGGAAGTAGGCAAATCGTGCCGGCGCCCGCATAGTATTAAATATAGGTAAATGCCATAACATAGTGTATACTGGTGTATTGCTACCTAACATCAATAAGCCTGAGAATATTAACAAAAAAGAAAAGAAATAAATATATCTATTCCTTGGCTTTAAAAAAATGCCAAACAACAACAAGATTAAGGTAAAAATGCCTATATAGGCATATCCTTCTTCAAAATTCCACTCTCCATAATAGGTTGTTAAATCCCCTAAAAAATAGGGTAAAATAAATGTAATGAAATGGAGCGGTGAGAAATTATGAGAATTAGCATATTTTAAGTTTATTCCTCCTCCTCGATCAGAAAGTGATAGTAATTCATAGGTTGGAATCAACTGAACAGCCCCTATCCCAAATCCTATGAACATAATTAAGATAAATATTACTAAAGAGGTTAGTATTTTGTGAGGATGTCTACATAAAACTCCAAAGAAAAAATATAAACTAATACATAACAATGAATATAAGGTTATTTGTTGATGTCCGGCCAGGATTTGCATGCCAATAAATATTCCCGCTAATAGGACATAAACAGGTGTTTTGTTTCCCTGAAGAATCTTTTCTATAAAGATTAATATTAGAGGTAGCCAGATAGCTGTGGTTAAAATATCTATATGTTGAAGGTGGGCTAATAAAAAACCACTAAACATAAAGATAATACCCGATACTATCGCTGAAATTCGAGGTAACCCAATGACTTTAGCATAGAAATAGGTAAATATCCCAGCCAGAATATAATGGATAATATAGGTTAGATTAATGCCAATTACGGTAGGCAGGCTAAAAAATAACAGCAGGTTGATTGGGTACAAAAAACCAAGATTGCCTACGGCTAATAATGGAAAACCACATTGATTATAAGGGAGCCATAATGGTAAATTAAATTCCTTTAGACCTTCCGCATAGAATAATTTCATTGGATAGAAATATATAATTAAATCCCCTCTGAAAAATGCCTCGGACATAAAGGTTATCTTCCCAAAAAACAGAAGCCCTAAACTAATTAACAAACCGACAGGTAATAAGTTCTTCATCCTTCCCATAATACCATAAATTAAGGTTCAAGTCAATAAAAAATTGACATTAAGCAGTTAATTTGATATACTTTAGTTTAGAAGTTAGAAGTTAGGAAGAGAGCCAGATAACAAAAATTTCTTTGCTTTCTATGACTTCTTAAGGAAAAATGATGAAGTTCAAGAATTATTTATCTATCGGTATATTAATTATTTTAACCGTTGTCTATTTCTGGAAATTTTTCTTTTTAGGGCTGATACCTTTAGGAGGGGATATTGCCACCTATACCTATCCGCCGTGGTATTTTTATTACCAGGCAAAGGATAAGAGTCAAAATCCCCTTTTATCAGACCCTGTTTTCCTGCACTATCCCTTAAGGAAATTAGCTGCAGAGAGACTAAACGAAGGTAAAATAACCCTCTGGAATCCCTATCTGTTTTGCGGCTACCCAATGTTTTCTACCAATTCGGTTTCTTTTTCACCACTCAATCTTTTCTTTTTATTCTCTAAACCCTTAATTGCCTATAGTCTAATAATCTTTTGCCAATTATTATTCTGCGGTATCTTTATGTACATATTTTTACGAGGCAGTCTAAGTTTAGGTCCATTTCCTGCGTTGATTGGTGCTATAGTTTATGAGTTTTCTGGCTTTCACATTGTCTGGTTAGAAATGGGGATATTAAGTGGGTTTTTATTGCCCATGATACTTTTTTTAATTGATAAGGCCTTGAATAGAAAGAGTATGTTTTATGTTGCTTTAGCCGGATTGGCCCTAGGGATACAATTTCTTTCCACATTCCTCCAGATAAGTTTATTTGTCCTCTCCATAGTCATCCCTTACGCGTTATTCAGAGGAAGGACTCTAGGACATATAGGACGGATAGGACTTATTGGACTTATTGGATTTAGTTTAGCGGCGGTGCAATTAATCCCTTCTTATGAATTAATAAAACAATCCCATCGGCAGTCAATAGATGATTATCGTAAATTATCGCCCTTGCCCTGGCAGAATTTAATTACCTTCTTAGTCCCAAATTATTATGGTAATCCGGTGGATTTCAATTATAATATTATCCGTGGAAAATTCAGGGCTGTTTTTGAAAAATATGGACCTAAATTACCTCCACCTCATCCTAAAAGAGGAATGATGGAGGACAATTATAATGAGCATTGTGCCTATATCGGCGTTTTACCACTGATATTGGCCATGCTGGCTATATTTTTAAAGAGAACTAAGGAGACCGTATTTTTTGGCTCCTGGACATTGATTTCTTTACTCCTTACCCTCGGCACACCTTTATATTATCTTCTTTATCGGGGTATTCCCGGCTATGATAAACTAATTATTAGCCGGCTTATCTTTCTTTATACCTTTGGCGTAACTGTTTTAGCCGCGCTAACCTGCCATTATCTTTCTGATTTACCAAAACGATTTAAGGTCTATGCCGGGGGTATTGTTTTATTATCTGGAACAATAACCTTGGTCAGTCTTTATCTGGGGAAATGGATAAATATTTATATTGCGACTAATTATTCTGCTAAGGCTAATGACATCTTTGCTCGACATTTCAGTCTGCTGAATCCAGATTTTCTTACACCGATTTTATTACTTTTATCCTCTGGGATAATCCTTTTGGGTACTAACAAGGTCAGAACAACAGGAATTAAAATGGCTATTCTGAGCATAGTTGTTTTCGACCTGTTTGGCTTTGGGTTAAGGTATAATCCCTTTGTTCCAAAGCAGGAATTATATCCTACCCCACCGCCATTAAAATTCTTAGCCGATAAAATTTCGAGTGATGGGGAAAAGAGCAGGGTTTTAGCCTTTGAACATCTTATGCCGGTAAGTATAAATATCATTTACGGCTTTGAGACGGCTGAAGGTTATGACGGTATGTTTCCAAAGAGATATGATGAATTTATGAATTTAGTTGACCCTTACTCATCCGGCTGGGAAAATGTAAAGGAATTGCATTACTTTGCCAATCGTAAGTTATTATGCCTGTTGAATACTAAATATCTCATTGCCGAAAAAGAGATAGCGGAATCTAATTTAAAACTTATTTTCGATGATGGTTGGGTGAAAATCTATGAAGACCAACACGCCCTGCCTCGGGCATTTATCGTTCCCAGGGCAAAGGTTATCAAGGATAAGAATAAAATCTTCAAGGAACTTCTCTCAAAAGACTTTGACCCAACGAAAACAGTTATCCTTGAAGAAGAATATAGAGAACAGCGGATAAAAATCCAAAATCCAAAATCCAAAATCCAAAATCTTTCAAATTCGCAATCCAAAATCCTTGATTATCAGCCAGAGAAAGTAACCATCAAGACGACACTTAACAAGAGTGGCTTTCTCGTCTTATCCGATACCTATTACCCCGGCTGGCAGGTATTTGTAGATGGGAAAAGGGAGAAATTGTATTGTGCCAATTATATCCTGCGGGCGGTATATCTTGAAGCAGGTGAACATCTGGTAGAATTTAGATACTCACCACTATCCTTTAAAATCGGTAGTGGTATATCTATTGTGACCTTGATAATACTTATGGGGATGGTTTGCTTTGGTGTAAAAAGGGAAAGGAATAGGGAATCAGAAAAGATTTCCTATTCCCTGATTTAAAGAAGGAATATCATATATTGCTATATTGTAGGAGTATAGGTATACTACAAAATGGGTGCGTGTAAAATTTGTGGGTAAAGTGTAAAAAAGGTGAAAAGAGAGATAATGTGTAAATAAAAGGGGATATGGGAATAAGAAAGATAAGGAGATAGATATTAAAGATATATCCCCCTAATCTCCTTATCCCCTTTTCTTACACAGATTAAGAGGGCTTTTTATCTGTCGTCCAAAAGTAGCCACCCACAAACCATTTTACTTCTAATCAATTCCAGAAAGGAAAATTACGGAAAAATGAATCAACCTGAGCCGAATTTGACAGAAAAAATTTGTGCTGATTGTGTGGTTAAATGGCATACAAATGAACAGATTGAGGACACACTGATTGAGAATTACGAAGGTATCTACCAAATTATTTATACCCTGCACCTTTTTAATTATCGTTTGTGGCATCAGGAGGACATTGCCCGCAGAACAGATGTTCATGACACAGTAATTACAAATGTCAAGCGAAAGATTGACAAACTAAATCAGGCAAGAAATGATGCCATCGAAAGGATTGACGATTATCTATGTAGGCTGGTAACTACATCAAACCCTTCTTTACCAATGAACTCGGAAACCCCTGGTAGTATTATTGACCGTATGTCTATTATTTCATTGAAAATATATCATATGGAAGAGGAGACAAAAAGGAAGGATATGCCCTTTGAGCATATCAAAAGCACTCAGGCAAAATTTGAGATTCTAAAAGAGCAGTTAGAGGATTTAAAAAATTGCCTTGGGATTTTGCTTGACGAGATTTTTACCGGCAAAAAACAACTTAAGGTCTATCGCCAGTTTAAGATGTATAACGACCCAACGCTAAATCCACAACTTTATAGACCTTGCAAAGCAGAAGTTTAGATGTATCCAAAGAAGAAAAGAGAAAGATGAATAAGTGAGAAAATATCTATACTCAACAGAGGCACAATCTGTGATTTTTGCGACTTAGATTCTCAGTTCCAGGGTTCCATGTTCACGGTTGAAGGATTGGCTCTCTACAAGCTGTTGAATGTAGTAGAGTATTTAGGAATGTAGAATCTTGACCAACTCCCCAAAACTCTCCTTATCCCCCAATTGAGTTTGTTCAATCAAAACCTTATCAGACAATTCCATTTTTAACAAACTTCTCTCCTTCTTTGAAGATGCTACACTTCAACACCTCTTTTGCCTTGACCAGCACCTTCATTTTCTTTCTCTGATATAGGCAATCGCCTCTATTTCGATCTTGATGTCAAACGGTAGCCTTTCTGCCTGGATACAACTGCGAGCAGGTCTTGGTTCTGGGAAATATTCCTTATAGATCTCGTTTATCTGTGTAAAATCATCCATATCCGCCAAAAACACGGTGACCTTAAGGACATCGTTCAGGGATGACCCGCCTGCCTCAAGGATTGCCTTGAGATTCTCCAGGGTCAACCTGACCTGCTGTTGTATGTCTCCATAGACAATTTTTCCTGTCTCTGGATTGACCGGTCCCTGCCCAGAAACAAAGAGCAAATCACCGCAAGCAATAGCCTGCGAATACGGTGCACCTGTCACCGGTCCTTTTTCAGTAAAGATAACCTTTTGTCGAGTAGACATATTCAACAACCTCCTTTTAATTGCTTAATGCCCCTCACAGAACCGTGCTTGAGGTTTTCCCTCACACGGCTCTTCGGTAAT
>SBAY01000137.1 GCA_005239945.1 Nitrospira sp. | reverse complement strand
TTCAACCCCCAACCCCCAATCTTGGGGGCTTTAAGAAGTGTCCACTTTTAAACTTTAAATTTATTTAAAAGTGTCCACTTTTAATTCTTAAATGACAAATAAAAAACTTTTACTTGACATTTACTATTTCATTATAGTATAATAACCAATAGTTTATTATGAGGAGGTTGAGTAATTAAAAATTATGAAATAAAAATTAAAAATTGAGGAAAGAGAAAAGGATTTATGATTTTTAATTCATATATCTTCCCTTTCTTAAATTTTTAATTCATAATTTTTAATTATACGAGGAGGTTATATCATGTCAAAATCAAAAATTATTAAATTAATGAATTGTTTTGTAATGTTAAGTGTGGTGGGATTTAGTCAGATGGATGTCCGAGCAGAAGAAACTATTAATCAAGCGGTTATTGAGGAGTATGAGGCAAAGATAAAGTTACTTGAGGCAGAGAAAAAAAGACTTCAAAAAGAAAAAGAGGATACCTTAAATAAATATAACAAATGTATGGAAGAACGGCTGACAGATGCTAATGAGATTAAAAAACTTAATTTACAAATTAACGAGGAAAAGAAAAAGACAGAAGCCGCAAAAGAGGAGTTTAATAAAAAGCAAGCAGAGATTAAAAAAGAAATGGACACCCTGGATGAGACATTAAAGAAAAAGGATGAAAGCATAAAAGACCTGCAAACGCAATTAGTGGATAAGGTAAAAATCATAAAGGAAAAAACAACCGCAGTTGAAGAATTGACTAATAAACTTGCCCAGGTTGAACCACAATTAAAGCAAAATAAAGAAACCGTAACAAAACTTCAGGAAGAACTTACCAAAACAAAGAAGGATTTAGAAACTAAATTACAGGAAAATAAAATATTAACGGAAAATCTGACTAAAGAACAACAAAAGACCCAGGAACTTAGCACTACCCTTAAGGCAAAAGAAGAGGAATTTGTTAAGGTTCAGACACTATTAGCCACGACTGAAAAGAATTTAGCCCTACGGGAAAAAGAGGTTGCCGACTACAAGGCAAAGGAAACGGAGCTCGAAAAAAATCGCCTTGAGACTGAAAAAGAAAAGTCACTTCAGCAAACCCTAACCCAGGAGATAAGCAGACAATTAGAAAATAATAAAAAATTATATGAAGAATATACAAATAAAATCGCAGAGTTAAAGGCCCCTGATGCAAATTCTAAACTTTTTATCGAAGAGGCACAAAAATACCAAAATTATACAAATCAATTATATAACCTTGATTTAGAGAAGATAAATGACTTAACTATTCTGGAATTAAAGAGTTACATCAGTAATTATCCTGAATTCGATAGGGCGGATGAATTTCAATATCTAATTGGGAAATTGTATGAAGAGGAAAAGAAGAATTATCATGCCTGTGCGGCCTATCTTAAATTGATTACCCTTTATCCAGAAGGTAAGTTTGTCACTAAAGCAAAATCAGGTATGGACCAATTAAATAAAAAGGTGGCTAAAAATTTTTATGATGAGATTAAAAAACTACCCTCAACCAAACAAGAAACAAGAAAAGAACGGTTTTTTAGCTATTTGAAAAACCTGCATACCTTAAACCAGGACGATATTTATCAATATTGTTTAGAACAGCAGGAGGAGTTTTTAAAACTTTATAAAGCCTCCAAAGAGGCAGTAGATGTTTTGTGGTTAATGGCAGAAACATACAATAGATTAAAAGAGCCTTATAAATCTATTGCTACATATCTTAAGATTACTCAATCGTATCCTCTGTATCCGGAGGTATCCAGATTAGCTGATGCCTATTATGCTATTGGTGATACCTTTGAGAAATTACGAGAATATGCGCAAGCCATTGCCTTTTATGAGCGGGCAATTACCCTTGTTCCAGATTACAAAAAGGCATCTGAGTATCTTCTTTCCTCTGCCCAACTTTATAGAAACAAATTAAAACAACCTGAAAAGACAATAGCCACCTATAATCGCGTGGTGACTACCTATCCTCGAAGTGCTGAGGCATCTACCTCATTATTTGAATTAGGGAATTTTTATGAGAGTCTTAAGCAATACCAGAATGCTATTAAAACCTATGAGCAATTGGTTAGAGACTATCCTAAAAAATCTAAAAGTCCAACAGCACTTATTTTAATAGGTGCTTGTTATGAAAAGATGGAAGATGTCTCTAATGCAGTAGCAAGTTATCTTCGATTGGCTGATGAGTATCCAGGCTATGAGCAGACACCCCAACAACTATTTCAGGCAGGGGGGTTATGTGAGAAGAAACTTAATGATGTTACCAGAGCCATTGAGATTTACCAAAAAATCATCAGTCAATATCCAGACAATAAAATCACAGAATCCGCTGCTCGTAAAATAAAAGCACTTACTAAATAAAAATGAAATCAGCAGTCATCTTTTAGTTGTCATCGGCAGGGCATCCGCTACGCAAATTAGGGGTCGGGACTGAAACCAAAATGTTCCCGACTTATTCCGTGGATACCCCGAGCACTTTGCTTATCTGCATTATATTATCTAAAATGTGGCTGAAGATGTTGTGAAAATAATGTGGGATAAAGGTAAATTGCTATCAATTAATAAAAGAAATATATGGTATCTTCCAGGAGCTATAACTGCACTTATCTGTTTATGTATTTTTTTCTCTCATAAAGTAGTAGATATAGAAAGTGCAATGGGTTATATCCATGAAATAGTCTTTGTTGCAATTGGACTTGGTCTTTTCTTTTATGGGTTTTTTAAACTGAGGAAAAAAAGGCTTATTGAAGATATTCCCACATCAAAAATAAGGTCTGTGGCGATGGGATTTGTGGAAATTAAAGGGAACGCAAGGCAGAAGATGCCTCTCAAAAGTCCACTTACTTTTGCAGATTGTGTTTATTACAAATTTTTAGTTGAGAAAGAAAGAACAGGTAGCAAAGGACGAAGATACTGGGTAACGGTAAATGAAGGAAGCTCAACCGAGTATTTTTACCTTGAAGATGAGACAGGTAAAATTCTTGTTGACCCATTAGATGCAGAGATTATCTTGCCTTATGATTATAGATACATTGAAGGTGAATTTGGATTATTAACGGCTGGACGAACAAGATATACGGAATGGTATATAACACCCGGTGAAGAGATTTATGTGTTGGGCAATGTTAAAAAATTTAAGGATGCCTTTGTAGAAAGGAAGAAAAAACTTATCCTGAAACTTCAGGAATTAAAACAAAATAAAGAAAAACTTATGGAGCATGATACCAATAAAGATGGGAAAATAGATATTACAGAATGGGATAAAGCCGTAGAGAAAATTAAACAGGAGTTATTTGAGGAAGAAATTAGTAAAACAGTAAATACAGAAGATGATATTGTCATTGCCAAAGGGGAAACAGAAAAAACATTTATTATCTCTGATATGACGGAGAAAAAATTAATAAAAAAGATGACTACTCGAGGATACTTATATATATCAGGCGGGTTTTGTATCATTATCAGTATGGTCTTATCATTACTTGCTCGATTAGGTCTATTCCCAGGTTATTTAATAATTCCATGGGAAATGTTTTATAATAAGGGGTGATGTGATGTCCATTGTCTAAATTATAGGAAAGAGCAAGGAGCGGGATAATCGGTAATCGGGTAATCAGTAATTCAAATAAAAAGTTAAAACCGATAACTGATAACCGATTACCTTGTTTCTTGTTCTTTTGAGGCATTCCACAAATTAAGGAGGTAATAAAAATGAGTGGAGCATCTATTTTGATTTTAATTGTATTAGGATTAGGAATCGTTGGGGTGATAATTTATTTTATTGGTATCTATAATGAGTTGATACATATCAGGGTCAATGTCGACAAGTCATGGGCAAATATTGAAGTTCTTGAGAAACAGAGATATGATGAGATTCCAAAATTGGTAAAGGTATGCGAGGGTTATATGAAATATGAAAGAGAAACCCTTGAAAAGGTTATCCTTGCCAGAACAAAGTTTTTAGAGGCAAAGACACCAAACGAATTTGCCAAAGCAGGTAATGACCTTGCTGGTGCATTAAAAACACTTTTTGCCGTTGCAGAAAACTATCCTGACCTAAAGGCAAATGAAAACTTTATGCAATTGCAGAATAGAATAAGTTATCTTGAGAGCCAAATTGCCGATAGAAGGGAATTTTATAATGAGTCGGTAACTATTTACAATGTCCGCATCCAACAAATACCTTATGTATTCATTGCCAATACGCTTAAATATGAGCAAAAAGAGATGTATAAAGTTCCTACAGGAGAAAAGGTTCCACCTGAAATAAAGTTTGAATTTCCATCATAATCAGTGGATAAATATAGAGGAGAAAAAATAAATGAAAATAGGATTTACCGGCCTAAATTTACCGCCAGGGAAGACAAAATACAAGGACGAAAATCTTCTTGCCCTGGAAATGAAGGATAAACCCAAAAAGGTTTCTCC
The DNA here is from genome assembly GCA_005239945.1 of Nitrospira sp. Taxonomy (GTDB): domain Bacteria; phylum UBA9089; class CG2-30-40-21; order CG2-30-40-21; family SBAY01; genus SBAY01. The sequence goes on along the minus strand of SBAY01000137.1, from coordinate 899 downwards.
ATTTTTTGTGGAATTCATACAGGATGAATTTGTTCAGTCTGATGTTATTGTGGTTCACCGGGACAAGATTTTGGATTTATTGATTCTCGATATGGAAAAGATTGAATCCAGATTAACCCGTCTAACGAATAATGGCGAAAAGGCACTAATGATGAAATGTCTGGATAATTTGGAAAAAGAGATACCTCTTTGCGATGTTGAATTTGATGAGGAGGGAAAAAAGATTCTAAAAACAATAGCCCCTTTTAGTTTTAAACCTGTAGTTAAAGTCGATGAAAACATAGATATCAACACAATTATTACTTTATCACTCAAGAAGGCAAATTATATGTTTTTTTATACCTCCGGTCCTACTGAGTCACATGCCTGGTTGGTAAAAAAAGGTTCAGATATTATTACCTGCGCAGGAAAAATTCATAATGACCTGGCCCATGGATTTATTAAAGGTGATGTGGTTAGTTTGCAGGACTACCTGAAATGTCATAATTTCAATGATTGCAGGGCAAAAGGACTGGTTAAAGTTGTGGACAGGGACTACATCATTCAACCAGATGAATTAATTGAAATTAGATTCAATGTATAAAAATCCTTCAATTCAGACATTAGACATTAGACTTTAGACATCAGACTTAGAGTAAACATTCAGCGTTGCGCCGTCAGCTTTCAGATGGAGAAAAAGATAATGTATGAACACCTGTCTCATCCAAAAACTGAAAGATTAAGCTTCCGGCTAACCGCTTACGACTTAAGTCTTAAGTCTTTAGTCTATGGTCTAATGTCTAAATTGAAGAAAAAAACCATGTTAGCTAAAATTTAAAAGTGGACAGTTTAAAGTTTAAAAGTGGACACCTGAAAGATAAAAAAGGTTAAAGGAAAAATGTGGATAGTGCCGCAATTGA
>SBAY01000030.1 GCA_005239945.1 Nitrospira sp. | reverse complement strand
TAAAAATACAAATATTTTTTTAAAAAATTTTTGGAGGAATAAAAGATTGAATTATTTCAGGAAGTTTTTGTGCGAAGATTTTTTACTCTTCAGGATTGTGACATTTTGACTCAAAGGAGATAAGGTGTGATAAAATATAGAAAAACTGTATAATAACTTGTTAGGCTTATGGCGTAAGTGATTGCTCCGGCGTAAGATAGCACTCGAGGCTGAGAAAACAGATAGTCGCAAAGGTGAAACCTGGTGGTGAAGGTGCAGCCGGCATGAAAGTGAAACCCGGCGGCGAAGATGCAGCCAGCGAGGGATACCGGGGGCAGATCTCGAGAGAATCGGAGTCACATCTTGAATTGTGAATTGGTATTCTGAAACGAGATAGTTTGGGGAAGCAAAAAGAAAAAGACGGCGAAGTACAGCTTTTTCTAACATATTAAGAATTGTGTGTCGCAAAGCCGACACACAATTCTGGGTTGAACTTACGCAATGGGGTGTTATTTGGAATTTGAATAAGAAGCTGGTTGGTGTTTAGTGAGGTTAGTTGTCCGTTTTGAGACTTCTCAGGTAGGTTTTAATACGAATTTGAATGAGTTTAAGTCTCGTAAATGGGATATTATCTATTTTTGTCTCCCTATTTGATCTCTTCACAACCTTGATTTCCTTTCTATTTTTGGAATTTAGACACAACTCTCCTACAATCACTTTTCTGCCTGAGTCAATTAAGTTCCCAAAACAAACAGCCGATGATTTCATGATACAGGTGGTTCCCTTTTCTTTGGTCGTAACTCCTCAATCATTATTATCACACTCCCGCACTTTGGATAGCGAAATGGATTGATTTCATCCTTTTTCAATTCATCCCGGAATTTTGCTCGGAAAATGATAGAAAGTGCCTTGACCGGCATGAGGAAATTCTTCCTTGCAGAGAGCCATTGAGTACCATCAGGAGAAAAACCGCCTCCTGGTATGATATAATGGATGTGTGGATGATACATCTTGTCCCGGCCCAGGTGTGTAGAACGCCTACCATACCTATTTTCCCGCCAACATATTTAGGGTCTAAGTCCAACTCCTGCAAGGCTGCGGCTGAGGTGCGAAAGAGAATATTGTAAATTATCTTCTGATTGCTGTGTCCGTTCTGACATCCCCCTTAACTGCAAATCTTCAATCATGCGTTGTCGAAGTTCACTCATAATGATACACCTCCTATTAAAGTGATATGAGCATCAAAATGCTGTTCGACTGACTTATATTATAACCCAAATGAGGAATATCTACTACTAAAATCATCACTGGGGATTTTTTCTCTTGACATCGAATACGGTATATGATAAACTTAAAAGAGATAGGATAGTAGAACTATTTAATCTACTGCCGCAAAGCGGCTTAGTTCAACCCGTCGCTGCACCTAACTGCGGGGAATGTGGTGTGTTTTCAAAGTTTTGTGGTTTATCAAGCTTTTATCTTGCTAACAAAGTTTTGTGGTAATTCTCCCCGCAGTAGGTGAGATTATCGTTAGGTGAAATTCTGCTTAAGTTTAAACAAAAAATTAAGGTGCAAATATGACAAGGAAACCTAAATTATACTTGGACACATCAGTACCCAACGCTTACTTTGATGAGAAGAATTCATATCGTCAAGAAATAACAAGACAATTTTGGTTGAAACTGAAGGAGTATCAGATACTTATTTCCGATCTGGTAATAAGAGAGATGGAAGCTACTGGCGACGAAAAGTTAAGAAAAAACTTAATCAATCTTGTAAAAAAATTTTGATTCACTCTCGAGTAAAAGCGAAGAAATTAGAATATTATCTGAGGAATATGTTTCAAGGGGGATCATTCCAGTAAAGCACATTGAAGATGCCATTCATATTGCAGTAGCAACGATTAATTCAGTAAACATTTTGGTAAGCTGGAACTTTGAGCATATTGTTAAACTTAAAACTAAGAGGGAAGTAAGCGTAGTGAATGTTTTGCTTGGGTACGAGCCAATTGAAATTGTTGAACCTGCAATGCTTTGAGGAGGTAAGTTGTATGTCTTATTTTAGCAAGTTCTATCAAGTAAATGTTCGGGAAAGTATTGCCAAAGAGTTTGTAAATTCAAAGGGTGAAGTGGATGATATGATGGCTGGACTTCACGAGATTAGGGTTAAAATGGCAGAGAAAGAATATAATCTAAAAGAATTAGAAAGAAAAGTAAAAAGAGATAAAAAGTAAAGTTTCACCTAACAATGCGCTACACCTAACTGCGGGGAATGTGGTGTGTTTTCAAAGTTTTGTGGTTTATCAAGCTTTTATCTTGCTAACAAAGTTTTGTGGTAATTCTCCCCGTAGGAGCTTAGCTTTATCGTTAGGTGCTATTTTTGACATCTTGACTAAAATGGAGTAAAATAGGGGGGAGGAGCGCATCTTAAATTGTAAATTAGACAGCAAGAATATAAAGAAAAAAGACGGCGAAATCCAGCTTTTTTCTAATAAAGCATTGAAGCAGACTAAGGTTGATTGTAACTGTTCAGCTTGTTTAGGCTATAGGCTGTAGACTGTTAGCTATTGAGTATTGATGAGCCAAAATCTTCTCGTTTTCCATGTTTTTGAGTCGCCATCAAAACCGTGGTTATCAAATTCCTTAAGTTTCCTATCATCTCACCTACCTCCGCCCTACAGCCTAAATGCCTACAGTTTATCTACCTGAACGGTTACGGTTGATTAATAATTATTAGAGGAAGAAGAATTAATGTATATAGAGGTAGTTGTGGGGTTACCGATTGATAAAGCCTTTACTTATGCCGTTCCAAAGGAATTAGAACAGGATATAGAAATCGGCAAACGCGTCTTAGTTCCCTTTGGCAGACAACAACAAGGTAAGCCTCTCCAAGGATATATTGTTAATATCCTCCTGGATTCCTTCTCTCCTACCTACAAAGTAAAGGATATTTTAAAGATATTAGACCCAAAACCTATCTTAACCCCTGAAATGCTAAAATTGACTCAATGGCTGGCTACATATTACCTTTCTACCTGGGGTGAGGTAATTGAATCGGCTTTACCTATTAGGGGGACAAGTCGAACGAGTCAGAGAAGTCACACCGGTCAGACAGATCAGGCTTGTCCGACCTCTTATCCTTTAAAATTGACCGCAGAGCAGGCTCAAGCATTAGAAACAATCACTCCCTATATTAAAAATAACCAATTCAAGGTATTTCTGTTACATGGGATAACAGGCAGTGGTAAGACCGAGGTATACCTTCAAGCCATAAGCGAGGGACTAAAAGCAGGTAAAGGGGCTATTGTTTTGGTTCCGGAGATAGCCCTTACCCCACAAACAGTTGAGCGGTTTAAATCCCGTTTTGGCGAGACAATAGCGGTTTTGCATAGTAAATTATCAAGAAAAGAGCGATTATTGCAATGGCGTCGGATACAGGCAGGCGAGGCAGAAATTGTTATTGGTGCCAGGTCTGCGGTTTTTGCCCCGATAGAAAATTTGGGGTTGATTGTCATCGATGAAGAGCATGAAACTACTTATAAACAATATGATGCCACTCCACGCTACCAGGCAAGGGATGTGGCTATTATGCGGGCAAAATTCAATAATGCCGTGACCATTCTTGGCAGTGCTACCCCTTCATTAGAGACATTTTATAATACCTCCATAAATAAATCTATCTACCTCAACCTACCTTGTCGGATTGACCATAAACCCCTGGCAGAGGTAGAAATAGTCGATATGAAGGAAGAACATAAAATGGGTAATTACGGCATTTTCAGTAATAAATTAAAACAGGAAATTGCCGTGAGGCTAAAAAGGCAGGAACAGGTAATTATCTTTTTGAATCGAAGGGGATTTGCTACCTTTATTCAATGTCTGGATTGCGGCGCAACGCTCAAATGTCCTAATTGTGAAATTACCTTAACCTACCATTTCCATGACAAGATGCTCAAGTGCCATTATTGCTATTTTCAAAAAACAGCACCAGAGGTCTGCCCTAAATGCCAGGGGACCCAAATCAAATATTCCGGGACAGGAACTCAGAAGGTGGAAAATGAACTACAAAAACTATTTCCTCAGGTAAAAATATCAAGGATGGATTTAGACACAACGAAAAAAAGAGGCTCTCATGAAAATATCCTTTCGTTCTTTCAATCTCAAGGGGATATATTAGTTGGGACACAAATGATTGCCAAGGGATTGGATTTTCCGAAGATTACCTTAGTTGGTGTGATTTCAGTGGATGTGGGTTTAAATCTACCTGATTTTCGTGCCTCGGAACGAATATTTGCCTTACTTACCCAGGTAGCCGGTCGGGCCGGAAGAGGACAGAGGCCAGGATTAGTTATTATTCAAACCTATAATCCGGACAATCCAACTATTCAATTTGCTAAAACACAAGATTATCATTCGTTTTATGCAAATGAGATTTCCTTCCGCAAAGAACTTAACTATCCACCGTTTGCCCATTTAGCCAATATAATCGTCAAAGGTAAAGAGGAAGAGCATACCATCAAATTAGCCCAAACCATAGCTGCTCATTTACGAATGATGAATAAAGCTCAAACGAGTCTGATTTTAGGGCCTGCACCGTGTCCTTTGACAAAGATAAAACAGGAATATCGCTGGCAAATACTTCTCAAAGGTAGTCCCAAATCCCTTCAAGAATTATTGAAGACTGTTTCTGCCAGGATATCTATTCCTAAGGACCTGAAAATAACTATAGATATAGACCCCATTGGTCTGCTGTAGAAGTTAATTCCTGTTCTGGAAACCGTGGAGATGAAAGGCCAATGACGGGTATGTGTAATAAAAGTGGGTATAGCAATTATTAGTCAAAAATTCTCAGCGGATACCCGAACTTGTTCAGGGAGAGGAACCTCAAATTCGTTGAGGCTTCTAATTCCTTTGTGCAGGAAACTTCGGATGAGAACTTTTGGCTAATAGGTGATAGATATAAGATGAAATGGGTTAGGTTTTTTGATGGAAAAACAAATAAAAAGGGAACAGTAGTAGAAGAGCTTATTACCTCTGAAGATGGGGTTGTTTATGGATTGAAGGAGGTGAAAATTTTACCTCCCTGTCAACCATCAAAGATAATTGCCGTTGGGTTAAATTATAAAGACCATGCTCAAGAACTGAACTTGCCTATCCCAGAGGAACCGATTTTATTTCTGAAACCTTCTACCTCGGTCATTGGGCACGAGGATTCTATTATCTATCCTGCTCAAGTAGGACAATTAGATTATGAGGCGGAATTGGCAGTTATTATCAAAGATAAAGTGAAAGACCTGGAACCTCAGGATGTCTGGGATAAAATTTCAGGCTTTACCTGTTTTAATGATGTTACAGCAAGAGACCTGCAAAAAAAGGATGGTCAGTGGACTCGAGCAAAATCCTTTGATACCTTCTCAGCCATAGGCCCTTTTCTGGTTGATGGCATAGACCCAGATAACCTGAAGATCGAATCCTACTTAAATGGTGAGTTAAAACAATCCTCCAGTACAAATAACCTTATTTTTAGCATTGCGGAGTTAGTAAGTTTTATTTCTAAGATTATGACCTTATTACCTGAAGATGTAATTACTACCGGTACACCAGCCGGTATCGGACCAATGCAACCTGGAGATGTAATTGAAGTTAAGATTGAAGGGATTGGGATTTTAAGAAATTATGTGATTGGTCAGCAATTCTCATTTTAGACAGGATGACAGGATAAATAGGATTTACATAATTAGACTTCTGCAAAATGGAAAAAGGGTTCAAGGGGTCGAGGATTCAAGGGGGTAAGGGTAAGAGAATTCAAGAAAGAAATCCTTTATTTTC
>SBAY01000316.1 GCA_005239945.1 Nitrospira sp. | reverse complement strand
GAGAGGGGTTTAAGGGGAGAGAAACCCTTTTTTCAAAAAGGGTTTCTCTCCCCTTAAAAAAACACCTCTCTTTAAACCACTACTAAAAGTTGGGGAATTTCTGTCGTAGTTTCTTTTTTCTTGACAATATCGGAAAATTAGTGTATCATTTAGTCTAAGATTAAAAAAAGGAGACAAAATATAAAATGATTGGATTGTCAAATCTTTATTTATCAACTGCGCAGGCTCAAACCCCACAAACTACTTCACCTACACCCCCAGGTGGTGGTAGTATTTTATCTTCCTTCCTTCCCCTTATTATAATTTTTGGTATATTCTGGTTTCTACTTATTCGGCCCCAGCAAAAGGAAAAAAAGGCTCATCAACAAATGTTAGCTAACCTTAAAAAAGGGGATAAGGTAATTACATCAAGCGGGATTTATGGGGTAATATTTGAGGTAAAGGACCAGACCGTTATCGTGCGGATAGGGGATAAAGATATGAAGGTAGAGATGTTAAAATCGGCTATTGCCTCAAGGATAGATGAAGGAAAACTTCAACAGAAAAAATCGTAACAAAGGCGTTCAGGTATCAGGTAGCAGGTGTCAGGTATCAGGTATCAGGTAAAAAGATAGGAGAAGAACTTTTCTTACCTGACACCTGATACCTGATACTTGACCAAAGGTAGTTATTCTTTATGAAAAGATTTGTTCGGAAAATGGGTTTATTAACCTTATTTGGCATTGCCTTTGGACATCTTGAAGGGGTAGTGGTAGTTTATATCAGGAATATATTAAAACCTATCCAGGCAGAAAAATGGGCAGATGTTACTATAACAGGAGTAATGCGGGAGTATAACCTGTTATTCATTGAGCAGACACGAGAGGTAGCTACTATTATCATGCTTTTATCATTAGCTATATTAGTTGGTAAAAGGCCATTGGAAAAATTCTGTATATTTCTATGGACTTTTGCCGTCTGGGATATAGTTTATTATATTTCTTTATATATTTTTCTTGGCTGGCCAGAATCGTTATTTACTCAAGATTGTTATTTTCTTATTCCCTGTCCCTGGATTGGCCCGGTAATTTTACCTGTGGCAATATCTGGATTGATATTAATAATTACAGGCTATGTGCTTTTTAAAATAGATAATGAAAGAAAGAAGGAAGAAAAACAATGAATAAGGAAAAAGAAACAATTTATGAATATAAAACTAAAAACGCAATTCAGGAAGCAATAGATTATGGGCTTGATGTTACTCTGTTATATGAATCGCTTTCATTGACTCCTACGATACGGCTGGAAAGAAATCTACAAATGCTCGAAGTAATAGAAGAATTAAGAAAAGCAGGTGAAAGAAAACATGCTAAATCTTAATAAAATATTGACTGCGTTACAAAACTATAATGTTCACTTTATTCTTATAGGTGGTCAAGCAGCAGTTGTTCAGGGATCAGCATACCTAACTTATGATGTTGATATCTGTTATGCTCGGGATAAAGAGAATTTAGAAAATATTGTAAGGGCACTTGCTCCTTTCCATCCTTACCTCAGGGGGGTAGAAAAAGGGTTACCTTTTATTTTTGATGCCAAAACTTTAGAGATAGGATTGAATTTTACATTTACAACAGATATTGGAGATATTGATATACTTGGGGAAATAGAGGGAATTGGAATATACGAGGAGGTAATAAAACATTCAGAGGTAATGCAAATATACGATATACCCTGTAATGTTCTAACAATAGAAGGATTGATTAAGTCCAAAAAATCTGTTGGTCGACCAAAGGATGAAGTAGTAATAAAAGAAATGGAAGCCATTCTGGAAATTCGGCAACAGCAAGGAAAATAGAAAGGAGGATGAGTAATTAAAAATTATGAATTAAAAATTAAAAATTGAGGAAAGAGAAAAGAATTTATGATTTTTAATTTTTAATTATACGAGGAGGTGTAAAAATCATGCCAACAGAGATTGAAAAACGGGAAGAAGAGGATAGATGGTTCAAGAAACATGAAGAAGACTTGATTGAGGCGGCAAAAGAAAAAAAACGAATCGAGGAAGAAGAAAGACTGAAAAAGCTACATTTTATGCACTGCCCTAAATGTGGTCAAACCCTGCATCAAATTGAGATTGAAGGGATTACCCTGGATAAATGTGTTAAATGCGAGGGCCTATGGTTTGATAAAGGAGAATTAGAAGAGTTACAGAGACGCGAAGAGGAACATAAACACAAGTTCTTTGGAAAATTTATGGAAATGTTCAGATAATTACAAGGGGTAGAATTTTGACCATAAAAAAGACTTACCATTATATTGTTGAACATGAATATGAAGTTCCCTGGGATATAGTCGTAGAAGTAATACGCACAACAAAGGGAATTACAGTTGAACCTAATATGATTAAGTTCATTCGGAAATCGAAGAAAAGAGAGATTTATATTTTGTGTAGTAAAGATTAGGAATGGAAATTTAAAGGTAATCAATGCAAAAATAAGCAGGAGGTGAAAAGAAAAGTATGCCTATTTGTGATGAATGTGGAAAAGATATGCAAAAAATCATAGTTGATTTTGAGGAGGATGGGAAGATTCTGACAGCATATGAATGTAGCGAGTGTCAAACAATAAAAAACTTATCCACTCAAGATACATTTGAATTTGAAAAAGAAGGTAGACCAATATTACGAGTAACAGAAAAAATCATAGGCACACCTGATGGAATACTTTCACTTCCTCTTGCCCAGAATATGGCTCGCCTACTTAGTTTAAAACCAGGACAGAAGGTTGAAACAGTAGTAACTGATAATAGACATATATTGATTACATTATGACAAATAAAGTTGATATAACCCAGCAATTCTCATTTTGAAATAACTCCGCCATTTATGGCGGAGTTGCAGGCAGACAACTAATCCGGCTTTAGCCATGATTTTTCTTTCTGCCGAATATTGATTCTTCAGGGCTAAAGCCCAGATTGAAGGTAGTTCTTCCTCCTCCGCTCTAAAGAGCGGAGTTAATAATTTTTATAAGTTAAATCGGGCAAAAAATCCAAAATGAGAATTGCTGGATATAACCCCTTTACTTTCCTGTGGTTCTAATTTAAGAGAATTGCTTTATTTAGGTGCAGAGAATTATTGTTTAGAACTATATGGGAATGGGGAATTATCTCTTAGTAAAACAGCTCAATTGATTAATAAAAGTGTATACGAGGTGATTCGATTAGCACAAAAGAAGGGAATTAAAACAGGCGCTACTCTTCAACAACAGCAATTAAGTAGTAAAAAGGCTAAAGAACTTCTGAAAGGCTAAAATGGGACGATAAGGAACGGACTATAAAAATATAGAGGGAGTTTAAATGGTATTTAAAAATAATGCCTTCTTCTGTCACCAATGTAATGTTCCATTAATAAATAATAGTTGCGAAAGGTGTCATCATATTTCTACCACAAAACTTCCCTTGAAATCTTCCCCTGTCTTTCAAGAAGAGCTTGATATGCTTTCTGATGTTACAGGTTATCCATTGAGTATGTTTGGCTCATTAAATCTATGGACTGCTAATAGGTATTATTACTTTAAGGGGCAAAAGATATTTAAACTGATTGGTGGAAATATGTTTAGCCCACCGCGGATTGAATGGTTAAAAGATGAAAAGCGGATATTTAAAGAAATTAAAAATACTGAATTAAAAACAGAGGATGAGATTAAAAGCACCATAAGAGAGGCTAATAGATTTGCACTGGGGACATTGGAGGAGAAGGCAATACGGTTTATTAGGGAAACTAAGGAAAGCCTGAAGGATAAAATTGTCTGGATTGCGATTTCCTTTAGCGGTGGTAAGGATAGTGCCATTGTATCACATTTAGCCAGAAAGGCATTAGGAAATAGCATTATCCATATTTGCTCTAATACAACCATAGAACATCCTTTAACTTACGACTACCTTGATAACTACCAGGATACAGAAAGAATATATCTCATAAGAGCAAATCCATCGAGCTTTATAATAAGCCGACTCTGAAAATACACAAGGAGGTAATTGTTATAAGTACTAAAAGAGAAAAAATTATTTCGAATGCATTAAAGATAATCAGAAACAATTCTGATGGCATTCGGTATTCGGAGCTTGTAAGAAAAATTCAAGAAGAATTTCCAGACATTCGGGTTGGTACTATCAGTGGAACTATTGTTGGACCATTGCGAAATATGTAAGAATAAGGTATGGTTCAAAAATGGCTGATTCAGGGTAACAGTTTAGTACCTGAACCATCCCGGATTTTACCCTTTTAGGGTTTCATTAGAAGCAGGAGGAATGAAATGCTAAAGCATTAAATCCAGACTAAAGCTTACTAATCAGGGTAAAGATTGTTACCCTGATTTGAACCATGGTCAAGAATAAGGGGAAAAATGAAGGTAAAAAGGAAAATATGTATAATATTTAGCCCTGTAAGGGCGAGATGTTTATAGCTTTATAGCATCAACATCAAATTAGCTCCGTAGGAGCGAAATGGCTATAAGATTATAGCGAATACACATATCGCTCCTATGGAGCTTGTGGTTTAATGATTATTCTATGCTATAAACATAATGCTCCTAACGGAGCTAAAAAATAAAGTTATATCGTCCTCCCAAAATAGCCACATCCTAATAATATTATTAAGATAAAAAAGATGTGGGTAATGATAAGCTTAATAAAGGGGGATTAGGGGGTTGGCAGAAATTAATTTGACGGAGCACTACGGCTCACAAAAGGAGGCAAAATGGCAGAGGAGAAAAACAACAACCGCATAACATTAAAAAAAGGTTTTAAATACACCCATCATCCCCTTGAAGAGAAAGATATGGAAAATTTCTTTTATGGCAGAGAGGAAGTTCTTGCTGAATTAAAGGCATACATTAAAGAGTCCAGAGGAGGAAGTATCCTGGTTACAGGATTTAGAGGGGTAGGAAAAACATCTTTGGTTAATAAAGCAATATTAGACTTACAAAAGGACACCAAACAACAGAAATATATTAAAATCTATATAAATCTTGCCCAGAGCATAGAACCAAGAACATTAATGTATCATATTATTCGTCAAATTATACAGAGTATGGGAAAAAAGAAAATTAATAAAGATATAAAAAAGAAGATAAAGACAGTTTATCAAAAGACTATTGAAAGTATGACAATCGAAAAGATTCACAAAGGTAGTGGAGCTCTTAGTGGAAAAGTTGATCTATGATTTTTTAACTTTGGTGGTGAAATAAAAGCAGGAGAAAAAAAGACTATTTTAGAAGCTCTTTCTTATGAGTATCATGACGCCCAAGAAGATATAAAAAATATATTATCAGGATTATCATCCCAATTTAAGATCATATTTGTCTTTGATGAATTAGATAAATTAAAAGTTTCTGATGTAGATGTAGAAAAGGCTGAACAAAAACGAAAAAGTGAATTGGAAAAAACCGTTAGTACATTGAAACCACTTTTTACTGAAACAAGTGCTACTTTTATCTTTGTTGCTGGTAGAGATATAGATGATAACTGGCTGGAAGACCAAAGTAAAGGGGATGGATTATATGAAAGTATCTTTACCCAAAATGTCTATGTGCCAAGTTTCTTACATAAAGAGATTGAAAAAGAAAAGGGCAAGAACCAAGTAGATGAAAATAAGAAAAAGGAAGATGAACTTTTTACTGCTCACACAAAGGGTTTGGTAGATCGATTAGTGGAGGGAGTAAACGATAGAGAGGAAGTAGTGCAGAATCTTTATGAGGAGTTTTGTAGATATCTTACTTTTAAAGGTAGAGGAATACCTCGCAAGATATTGCGAGAAATTAGCAATTTTGTCAGTTGGAATAAGGTTTCAGCTGAATTATATTTTACCTCAAAAGATAAGCAAAGAATAAAATTTTACTCTGAATTACTGGAGCTTATTGAAACGCAGGTAACACAATTTAAAAACTCTGATGATAGAACTAAGGTCTCTATATTCTATATCATTGATTATATTTTAAAATTCTATGAAAGTGGCTTTGATTGGAATGATATTGAGAAAGCACCTATTTTAACCGAAGAAGAAGGGCTGTTTCTGCCAAGAGAAATAGCTCAAAAGGTATTGACTATTTTAGAGGGAACTTATCTTGAAAGAATGATTGGTTCAAAACGAACTTATAAGTTTAGTCCAAAAATAGAAGCAGAAATAAGAACATTAACCAATATGTTAGACGAGGAACGAGTAGAATTCAGATTTACCTATAGTGATTTTAGCAAGGCTATTAGTTATTACTCAAAGTTGGATGAGAGACTGGAACAAACAGAGCCACAACAAAGAATAACAAGTATTCGAGTTCAAATGAACTTGGGAGATATATACGATAAACTTAAGAATTATGGTAGAGCAATCCTTTACTATAAAAAGGCTGTGCGACTTGGGTTAGAAGAGATGAAAAAGTATATAGACCCTAATAGTACAGCAACTCCCTTAATTACACCAAACATAAATATCTTAGTAAATCTAATCTCACAAACTTACAATGCTATAGGACATATCCACGAAAAACAAATGGAGTATTCAACAGCTATAATGTGTTACAATCAAGCTCTTCATCTTCAGATGCGATCGTGGGAATATTTAACGAACCTTAACAAAGAACAAAGTTTTTTAAAGATAATGCCAGAGATCATTACAGAAGAACCTTTAATAAAGTCAAAATTAGATGAGGTCAATAAATCTGTTATTATTGAAAATATGGTTCATAATGCTGAGTTGTCTCATACCTTGAATCACATAGCTTATGCGATGGAAAAAAGTGGGGATATTGAAAAGGCTGATTTGTATTTTAATTTTGCCTGTGGTGTAATGAAATCAGACAGTGACTATATAAGCTTAGCTGTTCAGCTAAATAGAATAGGGGATGTGTACTTTGCTCGAGAAGAATTAGATAAGGCAGAAAAAATGTATATTGCGGTTAAGAAGTTATCAGAAACCCATAAGGAAATTCTTCCCTTAGTATTGGCACATAATTATAGTGATCTGGGTGATGTATATTATGCCCAAGGATATGTTGAGGAAAACAAAGAGAAAAGTATTGAGCAATATGATGAATCTTTAGCTTTTTACCAATGTATTAATTACCATAATGATATTGTGTCTATTTTGATTAGAAAAGGGAAAATGATGTGTCAGCAAAAAAAGATAAAAGGGAAAGGGGAATTAGGCAAAGATTGGGAAATGTATGTGAGAGCATTACACCAATGTAGAGAACGATGGATTGAAGAAGAGAAAGAGAAAGAGAAAGAGAAAGAGAAGATGAGATTTACAGATAAAAGGAATTATGCTCTTTGTATGGTACTGTTTGGAAATTTATGTTTGAAACGAGCTGTTTTTGAACAAGAAATAAGTGGTGAGGAAAAAAACAAATTAGAAGAGTTGGGGGAAGAATTAAAAATTTATATGTCTAGTATAGCAGTTATTAATGATGGAAAGATTTTTTACGTGCAAGGAGGGAAAAAAGAGCCCTCAAAATGTATAGAATGTATAGGAGAAATACTTAACAATCTAAATACCAAATCTGGTACGAAGGAGGGGCTTTTCAAATTAGCTGAAATTTGCCTTTTGATTGCTGGAAGAAGTCTAATGAGGCATGTGTATGGTTTGGATGATGCATGGTCAGCTCGAGAATTAGGAAGACTATATTATCAGTTTTCTAAGGAGAAGGAGGAGAAGAAGGAGAAGAAGAAAATGCTTAAAGAGGCGAAGAATTTTTTTGAGATAGCAGATGAATTATATGTCAATAATATTAACGATAATCCTCTTATTGTCTGGGCATATGCAGATAACTGTGCTGATTTGGGTAACACCTATCTTGAGTTACACAAGTTATACAAGTTATCGTCTGAATCAAAGCAGTCAGTTGCAAAAACAGCCAACGGTAGAAAATACTTAGACTATTACAAGAAAACATTTGAATTGTATTTAGATGAGATTAATAATATTCACTTAAAGAAGAATAGGTTGAAGGATAAATATTATATGCGGGATGATTTTAACAATTCGGAGGAGCATTGGAGTATGGCTCTTCTTTATTGGATAGGAACTGAAAGATATGGGAAAAAAGAGAAGAATTAAGAGAAGTAGCTAAAGAAATAAGAAAAGAACTGCTCGATTTGGAAATAAATATAAGCAAAGCAGAAAAAGATATACCAAATCTACAGCAATTTATTAATGAAGTCAAACAAATGAAACAAATGGAGTCAGACCAATAAGGAAAAGAAAAGAACACATCCCATATTATTCTGGAAAAATATGGGATGTGTCCCTCTCCACTCCCTCCTCACTCCATATTTAACTTTAAGGATACTCCAGAAGATTTCTATGAAAGGCTAAAGATTAATGTAGAACTAAATGAAGAATTTGAGAAGAAAGGATACAAAAACAGAATATGGTCGTTCCCGATGAAATATTCTCCAATAAATGGCGAGTTTTGTAAAAATAGAAAATATGTAGGAACGCAATAGCAACATATTATGAGGTTGATGCTCTTGTCAGTTATAACTTTGAACATATTGTTAAATTAAAGACAAAGAGAACTCCAGCAAGATAGTTGTTTATTTATAGCTATTGTCAGACATCACCCGAATTTTTGACTCCTTGAACCCTATTACAAAAACATGAGAACTTTTGGTTAATAAGTGCTATACTAAAAACTGGGAGGAATTTTTATATGATGACTAAACTTGATCTAACCCCTTTACTTTCCTGTGGTTCTAAACCTACCCGCTATTTAGGCAATGAGGTCAATAGCATTCATAAAGATTGGTCAAGGGTTTCAGTGAAGGTTGCCTTAGCCTTCCCGGATGTTTATGAAGTGGGGCTGTCACACTTAGGCTTGAAGATTCTTTATTCTATTCTTAATGCCCGGGATGATGTCGCCGCAGAAAGGGTCTATGCCCCCTGGTTCGATGCCGAAGAGGTGATGCGAAAATCCTCTATCCCACTATTTAGCCTTGAATCTCGAATCCCAATCAAAGAATTCGATATTCTTGGGTTTAGCCTACAATATGAATTGAGTTACACCAATCTCTTGAATATGCTTGATCTAGCCCAAATCCCACTTCTCTCCTCTGCTCGCCATGAACAGTTTCCATTAGTCATTGCCGGTGGTCCGCTATCTTTTAACCCGGAACCGTTAGCGGAATTCATCGATTTATTCTGTATTGGTGATGGCGAAGAGGTTATCCTTGAGTTAATAGAGGCTTACAAACAAAATCGGCATAAACCGAAATCAGACCTTTTAGTTGCTTTAAGCCAGCTCGAAGGGGTTTATGTACCTGCCCTTTATCGGGTAGATTACTATGAAGATGGCCGTATAAAGGAATTCAGTCCTAAAATACCCGGGGGACCTGAGAAAATCAAAAAAAGGATTATTGTAAACCTTGATAATGCCCCTTTCCCAACTGACCAGATTGTCCCTTATATGAACATTATCCATGACCGGGCATCATTAGAGATTCAACGGGGATGCACACAAGGATGTCGGTTTTGTCATGCAGGAATAATCTATCGCCCAATTCGTGAGCGGTCATTGGATTGTTTATTAAATCAAGCCAATGAACTTATCTCAAAAACAGGCTATGAAGAGCTGTCCTTAGGCTCTTTGAGCACCTCCAATTATTCTTCTATCTTAAAATTAGTCAATTGCCTCCAGGCTCGATTTGGCTCTTGCGTAAGTCTGTCCTTGCCTTCTTTACGGATTAATCCACTTATTCCCGATATTTCGACTCTCCTGGCTAAAATCAAACGCACTGGACTGACACTCGTCCCGGAAGTAGGCACTACCAGGATGCAGAAAGTGATTAATAAACAGGTAGCGATTGAAGAGTTAGCCAGCTCCATCGAAAATATATTTAAATTAGGCTGGCTGGGGGTGAAACTCTACTTTATGATTGGCTTGCCACAGGAAAATTATGAGGATTTAGATGGAATTATTCACCTTATCCATAAAATAAATAAGCTCTGCAAAGGCAAGCATACCCTGAAGATAAGCCTGGCTTCATTTGTACCAAAAACACATACCCCATTTCAATGGACAGCACAATTGCCAAAAGAAGAGTTAATTGCCAGACAAAATTATATCATTGATAAATTGTCCAGGAAAAAGGTAGAGGTGAGCTGGCATGAGACAAATTTAAGTTTTTTAGAAGCGGTTTTTTCAAGAGGCGACCGTAGACTAAGTAAGGTTTTATTGAAGGCGTATGAATTAGGGTGCAAATTCGATGGATGGAATGAGTATTTTGACTTCAATAAGTGGCTAAAGGCATTTCAGACAGCCAAAATTGACCCTGCTTTTTATGCCAACAAGCCGAAGGAGTTTGATGAAATATTGCCGTGGGACCATATAGATTGCGACGTAACTAAGGATTTTCTCTGGCAGGAATACCAGAATTCACTTATTGGGCAAGAAACCCCGGATTGCAAACAAAATAAGCGGTGTAACCAATGTGGCCTGGAACAGGAATGCTTTCATCAGAGCACAGAGTATGGAGCACGGAGCATGGAGCACGGAGCACAAAACACAGAGATAAAATACCAAAAACCGATTACCGATTACCGAGTACCGACCACCGACCACCGACCACCGATTACCAAACTACGGGTAAGGATTGAATTTACCAAGGAGGGGGATATAAAATATATCTCCCATTTAGACCTGATGCGGCTATTGATGCGGGCGATAAACAGGGCAAATATACCGATTGCCCTGAGTCAGGGTTTTAGTCCCCATCCAAGATTAGCTTTATCCCATGCCCTGGCGGTGGGGCTGGCCAGCCAGGCGGAATATGCGGATTTGGATTTATACCGACCGATGAAATTACCTGAGTTAATTACCAATTTCAACCAGGTATTGCCTGAGGGAATAAAGGTTCGAAGTGCCTGCTTTATTGACAACAAGACTGAATCATTAACCTCGCTTATTAATGAGTTAGTTTATAAAATAGAGCTTATCGAGATAGATGAATCCAGAGTTAAAGAATTACTGGCTCAGGAACAGATATGGGTCTTGCGGGTAGTTAAGGGAAGAGAGGAGAAAATAAACATTCGTCCCTATATTTCCCAGGTTACCATAAATACTCAGCTAAATGGAACGACAGAGTTATTAGCCTCTTTTAAAATCGACAATGGCAAGACAGTAAAGATGGGAGAATTTATAAATGCCTTCATTGGGGATGAAAAAAAAGTAATCGCTATTACCCGAGTCGGCCAATTTTATAGAGATGAACAGGGAACTCTCCACTCACCTGTTAATGGAGCAGTAATTTGTGGAGTGGATTTTTGAGGGGAGAAACCTTTTAAAAAAGGTTTCTCCCCTCATGCTCCCCTTTTCCAAAACTTTTTAATCACAAGGGTATGGATTTTAGTTACCCATTTCTTGGGTAACTAAAATCCATACCCTTGTGATTAAAAAGTTTTGGGGAAGAGAGG
>SBAY01000286.1 GCA_005239945.1 Nitrospira sp. | reverse complement strand
CTGTCGGAAAGCCGTGTGCGGGAAAACCGCACGCACGGTTTGATGAGGGGGGCAGATGAAACGAATGATAGTTCAGGGATTCTGCCTCTACTCTACTGAAGATTCTTTGTGTCCTTTGTGGTTAAAGATACTGCGATAGAATAGATGGCTATAGTGCTTAAGTCAGTGCCATTCGACTAATAACTGATATATCAGCAATTGGATATACTCAAACTAAAAGTGAAAAAATATAAAAGGATGAGATTTTCACTTTTCACTTTTTCTTAAAAGAGGTTGAGTAATTAAAAATTATGAATTAAAAATTAAAAATTGAGGAAAGAGAAAAGAATTTTTAATTATACGAGGATGTTGTAATGAATAGTAACATTAATATATTAGAAGATTTAGCTAATGATGTTGTAGAAAAAGAAGAGGATACCATTCAAATGGTTAGTTTTTTATTATCCAATGGGCTATATGGAATTGATATTAGTGATATTAGAGAGATTATAAAGCCATGTAGAATTACTTATGTGCCAGGCAGTGCTAACTATATAAAAGGGGTAATGAATGTCAGGGGAATGGTCATCCCAGTTGTTGATTTAGGCAAATTACTTGAATTACCTGATATAGTATTTTCAGATAATACACGAATTATAATCATAGAAATACAAGGTCAATCAACAACTACATCTGCTGCCTGTAAAATTGGTTATTTAGTAGATGAGATAATGGATATTGTCCATATTTTACCAAACAAGATTAATCCTCCACCATCTACCCTGGAAAAAAACAAGGCTAAATATATTAAAGGGGAAGTTCAGATTGGCGATAGATTAATGGCGATATTAGAGCTAAAGAATATGTAGGAATAGTTTATTTTTAAAAGAGTGAAAATTATGGAAATTGAGTTGATTTTTTTCAGGATACAAAATCAACAATTTGGGGTTGAGATTAAATCGATAAACAAAATTCTTTCAGCAAAACAAGTTTCAGCATCTATAAAGAAAGATAAAGGGTCGCAAATCCCTATTATAGATTTAGATGCTTATTTTATGCTGAACAGTCACAAGCAGAAGGGTAAAAAAGAAATTATTATTATTATTGAATTGGATGGAATTAAAAAAGGGCTTTTGGTAGACGAGATTTCAAGAATTTTGGCTTTAAGTTTAGATAAGGTGAGAGTAGTTCCTGCATTTATAAAAAAAACCGCCCAAAGAGATTATTTCTGGGCAATAGCACAGGTAGAGCACGAGTTAATTCCGTTGTTAGATGTCAGGAAATTAGTAGGGAATTAAAATACAAGTCTAATTTACAGAATTCAGGAGGTAAGAAAATGTTAAAAAAAACAGTTAGAAAAAAAATAATGTATGCGGTAGCAATTTTTATGGTCATTGGGGTAATTATTAATGCGGTGTATACCTTACTATCCATTAAATTTACCCCTGAGCGTTTAAGGATATTATTGACCATCACTGCTATCGAAACGCCAATATTGATTGGTTTGGCTATGTGGTTAATTAACAGGTGGTTTAGACCCATCACCCACTTTTTAGTAGAGATGGAGGAAAAGGACGGAAAGGCAACGCAAGAATCGGCAAGAGAAGCAAAAGAATCCCTTGTCCAGATTCCAAGAAGAATAGTAGTTTTAGAGTTTATAACTACATTTATTATTGGGCTTTCTGCCGGGGCCTGGATGCGAGCTGTTTATGGACATCTCTCTATATGGGAATCAGTGGCTATTTTTTTAAGCACCTTCGTTAATTCGGTAAATGTCTCTATCATTCTCTTTTATTTAACCATTAGATTTCGTGAACCCATACTTCGTCTTGTCTATGCCTCAGAATATGCAGAAGAAAAAAAACAGAATGTAGGCTTGGGTATTGGTTTTAAAACCCAGGTAGCTGTGCAATCATTGATGTTTTTGTCTTTGTTCTTAGGCTCGGTCATGTTTATTAATTTTTCGGCTAATATCATAGAAAATAGGATAAAGATTGAGGCAAAACAATTAGTTAGTGATGCCGCAGACAAGATTAGCCTGCTCAATGAATTAGGTAAAACAGACTTAGATTCTCTGACAAAGTTAGTCAATGATACTAAATTAGGAAATACCGGTTTTTCCTTTCTATTGGATGAAAAAAAGGAATATATCATCAAGGGACAAAAGGACTTACCACTTATTAAATTACTTAATATCATTGGTCCCGGGGATAAAGAAGATGTAGCCGAGGGGCTTTTCATTGCCCATACACCAATCAAAGAAAGACATTGGATATTTGGAACGGTATGTTACCTGAAAGATTTTGATGCACCCATTAATCAAATGTGGAGTTTATTACTACTTTTTACCGTGATTATTTTTGTGGTAGGGTATATTTATGCCTATTTTATCACTACTGATATAACTATTCCTGTGCATGATTTAATAAAGAGTAGTCAGCAGATTGCAGATGGGGATATGTCTCATGTAGTCACGGTAGCTACAAGCGATGAAATAGGTGTTTTAGCTAATATCTTTAATCGAATGATGAATAATTTACGCAGTTCTATGGAAGACATACATACCTTTGCTCAATCTCGTGCCGTGGAGAAAAAGGAGTTGCAGAATAATATTAAGGAATTGGCCAGGATAGTAGAGAATACAGCTCATGGTGACCTGACCCAAACAGTAAATATACAAAGAGAAGAGCTTTCACAATTAGTATCTGCCATTAATAAGATGGTAGAGGATTTAAGAAAGTTAATTTACCAGATAAAAGAGGCAGCACTTCAGATAAGTTCTGGTGGCAGTGAAATTTTAGCTACAGCTCAGGAACAGTCAAGTGGCGCTAATGAACAAGCCGCCGCGGTCTCTCAAGTCACCGTTACCGTAGAGGAATTATCAAGTACTTCAAAACAAATAGCCGAAAACGCGGATGCCGTGGCAAAAATAGCCGAAGAGACCTTACGAAGTGCTCAAATAGGACAGGATGGTGTTCAAAATGTAATTACCAGTATGGAAAAGATAAAGGAAACTACCGAAGCTGGGGCCCGACGCATCTTGACCTTAGGTGAAAAATCTCAGAAAATAGGTGAGATACTGGAGATTATCAATAATATCGCCGCAGAAACAAAACTCATTGCCTTCAATGCCGCTATTGAGGCCTCTCGCGCTGGTGAGGCTGGCAAAGGATTTGCTGTCGTGGCCGTTGAAGTGAAAAAATTAGCTGAAAATGTGGTCGGCTCTACTAAAACAATCAAAGAAATAGTTACTGAAATCCAATCTTTAGCCTCTGCCTCAGTTATGGCCATAGAAGAAGATATCCGAAAGGTAAATGAAGGAACAAAATTAGCTCAAAAAGCAGGTGAGTCATTAGAAGAAATATTAGATATGGTTGACCAGACGACCAAGTCGGCAAAACAAATCTCAGTAGCTACCCAACAACAAAGAACTGCCTCTGAACAGGTTGTCTCCACTATGCATGAAATCGCTGAGGTTTCTAAACAATCTGCCGCCAGCAGCCGTCAATCCATTACTTCTGTTTCTGAATTAAATACCCTAGCCGAAGACTTGAAAAGTGCTATCGAAAAGTTTAAGTTAGAAATGTAACTTTGTTAGTTACTGTTCAGGTAGGCATGAAAAAACTTAGGAAATTTGCCACAAAGGCACAAAGATGCACAAAGAAGATTTTAAACCCCTCTGAAGTTGCAGAAGAAAGAAAAGGATGGAATAAAACGGATAATTTTATAAGTCGTAACCGTTCAGGTAGATAGACTATAGGTATTTAGGGGAGGTATGTGAGATGATATGAAACTCAGGGAATTTGATAACCACGGTTTTGATGGCGACTCAAAAACATGGAAAACGAGAAGATTTTGAGTCATCAATACTCAATAGCTAACAGTCTACAGCCTATAGCCTAAACAACCTGAACGGTTACTATAAGTCTTAATGAATCTTCGTGTCTTAGTGCCTTCGTGGCAGAATTTGTGGCAGAAATTATCCGGCAACTGACACCTGAACGGTTACTTTTTGTCCCATAAGGAAAATTCTAAATACAAGGAGGCAGAAAAGATGAAGGAAAATTTATTAATCTTAGGAATAGCTTGTAGTTTGTTTTTATCTGCCTCAAATATTGTTAGGGCAGAGGAAAAGTTTAGTGGAATTACTGAAGAGGAATTTCTCTTTGCAGATATTCCAGTAGTATTTGCCGCCGCAAAGTTTGAACAAAAAATTACAGAAGCACCTGCCTTTGTAAGTATAATTACCGCTGATGAGATTAAACAATATGGTTACTCTAATTTGAGTGAGGCATTGCGCGGTATAGCCGGATGTTATATTTCTTATAACAGAAGTTATGAGCAGTTAGGTGTCCGAGGATATTGTCTCCCTGGAGATACAATGTCGCGAGTTTTGATACTTATTAATGGACTTCCCATAAATGACCCTTTCGCCGGTAGTGGACTTACCGGTAATGAATTATGTATCAATATCGATTCGGTAAAAAGGATTGAGGTAGTCAAAGGTCCAGGCTCAGCTTTGTTTGGTTCTTATGCATTCTTTTGTGTAATCAACATAGTAACCAAAGATGGATTAGATGTTAATGGACTGGAAATCAACGGGAGATATGGAAGCTACTAATCAAAAAAAGGCGGTATTAGTTACGGGAAGGTGTCTGACAATGGATTAGATACCTTTATTTCAGCTAACTGGTTAGACAGTGAGGGACAGGATTTATATTTTCCGGAATATGATGCTCCAGAAACCAATAATGGTGTTTTTGAAAATGGTGATTTTGAACAAAATTATAATTTTCTTACAAAATTAGCCTTTGAGAATTTGGCATTTCAGGCTGGGGCAAATAAACGGGAGAAAGGAATTCCTACAGGAGAATATAAGACAGTTTTTAATGACCCTCGCACCAAAGCTATTGATAGAACTAACTTTGTAGAATTGAAATGGACGCCTACCCTGGATAAGAATAAGAACCTTCTTGCCAAAATTTACCATTGTCAATATGCTCTTGATGGAGATTGGTATTATGAAAAGGGGACAAATAGCATAGAAGATCGTGCAGATCGGATAAGGGCTAATTGGATAGGGTCAGAAATCCAATTTGACTGGGAAACCTCTGAAAAAAATCG
>SBAY01000325.1 GCA_005239945.1 Nitrospira sp. | reverse complement strand
CCCTATGCGTGGGATTTGGTGCTGAGATGGTTGCTAACCTTTACTCAGACCAGACTTTCACTGATAAGAACTAATAAACTTGCTCGGCACACCCATTTTATATTCCTCCTATAAATTAGGATGGATTTTAGGCTTTAGCCTTTCACTATGAAATCCTAAAGAATTAACTCCATGAAATTCAGAAATATTCTCATTCCAGTAATCCCTCTGTAACTTCAATTCAGACATTAGACCATGGACATCAGACATTAGACTTAAGAGAGAAAAAGGGGTAGAGATTATACAAAAATAAAAGCATAGCAATTAGCAGATGAATTAGCACTTTTAGTATATAAGGCTACGAAAAGTCTGATGTCTAAAGTCTGAAGTCTAATGTCTGAATTGAAGCCTCTGTAAATTTTTCCTTGACTTTATTAGATAAATTATGTATAGTAATTTTAAAAGGAGGTGATTAAATTATGCCCGAACAATATATGTTTTATATCATTCTGACTATCTGGACATTATTTTTTATCTGGGCTTTTTCTTTATCCGCCATGCTTTTTAACCGGCTAAAACAGATAATCAAGGCACTTAATCAAATAATCGATTCACTTGAAAAATTGCCTGCGATGTTAGAAGAAAAGGGAATAGGGAAGTAAGGAAATAGGAGGAAGGTAGAAGGCGGAAGGGAGAGAGGAAGTTCTTTCTCCTCATCCCTTCCTTGCTTCTTCACTTCCTATTTTCTTCCCTATTGCCTATTGCCTTCCTAACCGCCTTTACTTGTTTTAGAAGTGCGGGTAATTCGTCCAGACTGAGCATGTTCGGTCCGTCACACAATGCCTTTTCAGGCTGAATATGAACCTCCATAAATAAGCCATCACAGCCAACCGCTACCGCGGCTAAGGTAAGATAAGAAATAAATTCACGCTCTCCAGAAGAACTAATTCCCGCTCCTCCAGGTAATTGAACGCAATGAGTAGCATCGAAAATCACCGGATACCCAAAAGATTTCATTATCCTGATTGCCCGAAAATCAACGACTAAATTATTATAGCCAAAACAACTACCCCGCTCGGTCAAAAGGATATTTTCATTACCTACAGAGATGATTTTTTCAATAACATTTTTCATGTCTTGTGGAGACATAAATTGTCCTTTTTTGACATTGACTACCTTCGCCTGTTTAGCCACCTCTAAGATAAGGTCTGTCTGGCGGCACAAAAATGCCGGAATTTGAATTATATCCGCTACCGAAGCTACCTTTTTGACATCGTAGGTGCAATGGACATCCGTTAAAATAGGAATACCATATCTTTCCTTGACTTGTCTTAATATACTTAAACCAGTTTCTAAACCTGGACCTCGATAAGAATGAACAGAACTGCGGTTGGCTTTATCATAAGATGCCTTGAATATAAAGGGTAAATTAAGTTGGTTGGTTATTTGAATAAGCCGTTGAGCTATTTGAAAACAAATATCCTTATCCTCAATTACGCAAGGACCAGCAATTAGTACCAATGGCTTATTAGCACCTATTAATATTTGATTTAGACTTACTTTCTTAATCATAATTCTTAGATTTATTTTATCCATTAAGCATTCATGAAATGGAGAAATTGGAAAATAGAAATTAGAAAAAGAAAAGGAAACCTCATTTATTTTTCCTTTCAATTTCTAATTTCTATTTTCCAATCTCCAATTTCCGATTTCTACATCAATTACAAAAAATCATATATATCTGTCGGCAACTCCATTACTTCTTCAAAAGCCGCAACAATCTCTGGATTAAATCGTTTGTCAACATCAGTTAAAAAATTCTTTTTCATCTCCTCGAATGCACTTCTATCTTTAATCCTTAGGCTAAGCATTTTTTCTTCAAAATCCTCAGCTATAGATAAGATACTTGCACCTGAGGGAATCTCTTCCCCCTTTAATCCTTCAGGATAGCCTTTTCCATCAAAACGTTCATGATGATATTTAATTAAAGGGATACTTCTTTGTAGCAATTTTATTGATTTAACCATCTCTGCTCCGAGGATAGGATGTAGTTGTTTTGGCTCTTCTATTTTAAGTTTGCCAATATCATGAATTAATGCAGCATAGTAGAGGTTTTCATAATCCTTTTTTTTAAATTTTAGCTGACGAGCCATAGCCGTAGCCAATCGGGCTACTCTAACGGCGTGTCCTTTTGATTCCGGTTCCAGTGTCTCAATGGCCATAACTAAAATCTCAATCATATTAACAAAGAAATTGTGGAGTTCATCCATTAACATCGAATTATTTAAGGCCACAGCCGACTGAGAGGCTAATATCGTCAGATATTGTAGATCCTCCGTCGTAAATTCTTCATCATTGGATTTATTCAATACCTCGATGACACCCAATATTTCCTCTTTAAATTTTATCGGCACACAAAGAATCGATTTGGTTTCAAGTTTAGTTTTTTCATCCACCTTTTTGGAGAATCTTGGGTCAAGATTAACATCATTAACAATCAAAGGTTCTCCACTTTTTGCTACCCAGCCAGCAATCCCTTCTCCTACGGGTAAAACAAGCTTTTTTATCTCCTCTCCTTTTTCGCCTAAGGCAATTCTAAAGTAGAGTTCATCCTTCTTTTTATCAAGTAACAATATTGAATCTGCCTTGACATCGCAGATTTGTCTGGCTCCTTCCATAATCTTGGTTAATAATTCATCTAAATCTATAGTTGCCGACAAATCCTTTCCAATTTCACAAAGTGTTTTAAAAATATCCTCTGCTTTTATCATTTTTACCTCCCCTTTTAGAATTGGTAAATGGTAAACGGTAATTGGTAAGAGGTCTTTATTTAACCATTTATCATTTAAGTATAAGTAACTCTCAAAACCTCCTCTAAGGTAGTTACTCCTTGAGTTACCTTAATCAAGCCATCTTCTTTAAGTGTTTTAAGCCCTTGACTTTTCGCTACCTCTGATAATTCTCCTGCCGTAGCCCGTTTTAAAACCAATTTTTCTATCTCCGGTGACATAACCATTAATTCAAATAATCCCATCCTACCTTTATAACCGCTATTATTACATTGTGAACATCCTGTTCCTTTGGCTAAATTAATATTAGAATTAGAAATACCAAATTCATCAAACACCTTTAAAATCTCAGGATAAGGGTCTATGGCTATTTTACAATAAGGGCAGATTTTGCGGACTAATCTTTGGGCTAAAACACAATTTATCGACGAGGCGACAAGGAATGGCTCAATATCCATTTCTATAAGTCTGGTTACTGCCCCCGGGGCATCGTTTGTATGGAGAGTGCTTAGTACCAGATGTCCGGTTAATGCGGCTTCAATAGCTACCTTTGCTGTCTCGACATCACGAATCTCGCCTACCATCATTATGTCCGGGTCCTGTCTGAAAAAAGCCCTGAGTCCAACGGCAAAGGTTAATCCTACCTTAGAATTTGTTTGCACCTGATTAATCCCATGCAAATAGTATTCAACCGGGTCCTCAATAGTCACAATTTTCTTGGTAATGGAATTAAGGGTATTAAGCATGGCATAAAGTGTGCTGGATTTTCCACTTCCAGTAGGTCCTGTAACTAAGATAACACCCGTTGTGCGTTTAATTTGTTGTTTGAATTTAGCCTCAATATCCGGTGGAAAACCAATCTGTTCAAAATTTATTAAAACCGACTTGCGGTCTAAAATACGAAGGACAACATCCTCTCCTGAAATAGTAGGAATTACAGACACCCTTAAATCTATATCCCTGTTTCCTACCCTGAGCATTATTCTACCGTCTTGTGGTAAGCGTTTCTCAGTAATATTCAAACTGGCCATTATTTTAATCCTTGAGGTAATAGCCGGTTGTAACTCCATAGACAAAGACATCACCTCATTCATAATCCCATCTATCCGATAGCGAACCTTTAAGTCCCGCTCAAATGGTTCTATATGAATATCACTTGCTTTACGCTCAACAGCCTGAGCAATAATCTGGTCAACTAATTTAATCAAAGGAGCATCAATAACTACCGCTATTTCTTCTTTTCCTTCATCTTTTACCACACTTACCTTCTCTTCTTCTACCTTGCTAATTAAGTCCTGCCATGAACTCTCTCCATAAACCTTAATTATTGCCTTTTTGATATCACCTCCATAACTTAAGACAGGTTCGACCGCACAACCTATTCTTAACCTGACATCATCAATGGCAAAGACATCTAATGGATTTTCCATAGCCAGAATTAAGCGCTGTTTTATTTTATTGATACAAATCAATTGATACCTTCGGCACATCGATTCTGGCACAATTCTGGCATATTCTTCATAGTCTGTTTTATTCAGTAAATCAACATATTCTAAATTAAGGCATTCTGCCTTTATTTGCATCAGTTTATTTTTCTCAATGAGGGAAGATTCGACCAATGCCTCCTCTAAAGAAATTCCTTCTTCTTCATGTTTCAACATAGCCTTATTCAAATCCTCATGAGAGATTAGATTCCTTTCTGTTAAAATCTGGGTAAATTTAGTTATGGATAATTTTGGCATGTTTTCCCTCTTTTTTTCTTAGGAATAGGTCTCATAAGACTTATTAAACCTATTCCTAAAATCACTGAACCACCTGCAATTTGCCTTTTAATCTGCGGAGTAAATCTGCCTCATCCCTTATCTCGGATGTATCTATCGCCAGACTGCTTAAAACATCGATATATGCCCGAATAATCGAGTTTTTGGTAATTCTTTCTTTTTTATTTTCTGAGGAGCGTTTTCTCATTATTTGCCACTCTAAATTTGTCAGATGTTCTAATTGGTCATCACGAAGCAAAATAGATAATTTCACCTCGAATGTCTTGAATTTAGGTTGTCTTATGGATTTGAACGGCATTTCTTTCTTTTCGAATTTCGTAATCTCAAAGATAGATTCAGCCCCTTTACCTAAAACAGATCTTTTATTCACAGCTAATCACCTCTTCTGCTAATTTATGATAATCTTGAGCCCCAAAGGAATGAGGGGCATATTTTTCGATAGGAATTCCAAAAGATGGCGCCTCAGCTAATCGGATATTTTTGCGAATCTTTGTCTTATACACCTTATCTTTAAAATATTCTTTAATCTTTTTTAAAACCTCTTCACTTAACTTTGTTCTCGCGTCGTACATAGTTGGAAGTATTCCAGCAATAATTAGATTATGATTTAGTCTTTTAGTCACCACATCAATCGTCTTTAATAATTTTCTCATCCCTTCTAAGGCAAAATATTCTGTTTGAACCGGGATGATAACCTCATGAGCCGTAGTAAGGGCATTTAAGGTTAAAAGTCCCAGGGAAGGCGGGCAATCGATGAGGATGTAATCATACTCCTTATCGATATTATCAAGGCTATCTTTAAATGCTGATTCTCGTCCAATAACATTGACCAATTCAATCTCTGCACCAGAAAGTTCGATATTGGCAGGGACTATATCCAATCCGTTAATCTCCGTAGGCATAATTACACTTTTTATCATCCTCTCCGGGTCAACCAGAACATCATATATTGACCGCTCTAAATCATATATCTTAATCCCCATATGAATAGATGCATTGCCCTGTGGGTCAAGGTCAATAAGCAACACTTTGCGATTCAACTCAGCTAAGGCAGTAGCTAAATTTACTGCGGTTGTTGTCTTCCCACAGCCACCTTTTTGATTGGCTATGGCTATAATTCTACACGGCAAAGTGTTACACTTCATAGTTACCTCCATTAGCGAAATTTTAAACTGTAGCGAAGTTCTAAACTTCAGCGAAGTTCTAAACTTCTAAACTTGATTAAGTATACCATAAACGGAGGAAAATGTAAAGAAAAATTTTAAGGAGGCAGATTTTCCCCGACTTTTAGCAATGATTTAAAGAAGTGGATTTTTTGAGGGGGAAAACCTTTTGAAAGTGGTTTAAAACCACACAGGTTTTCCCCCTCAAACTCCCCTTTT
>SBAY01000209.1 GCA_005239945.1 Nitrospira sp. | reverse complement strand
TATTGTGATTAAGTCGGAGGATGAAAAGGCAGTTGTAGTAATTGAGAAAGATTCACCTAACCAGGATGCTTATGTAGAAATAAAGAAGATTACTATTCCCCCAATGCCACCACCTAATATACCACAGGATGTTAGTCCAGTAGTAATTGAAATTAAGGTCGTAACTGCTTCAGAAACTAAATTAGAGATTAAAGGAAGCATTACATTAATTTACACAGATGAGCAAATAAAAGGTTTAGATGAAAGTAGATTAAGGATCTTTTACTATAATGGTTCTACCTGGGAATTAGCCTCGAGTCAACAAGAGGTAGATACCATTAATAATAGAATCATAGCCTATAATATTACTCATTTTTCTATCTATGCAATAGGTAGTCTTGTAGCAGCGAATTTAACTAATGTTCAGGTATATCCAAATCCATATAAGCCAACTACTATCCATGTGGGTAAATATGTTACATTTAAGAATCTTACCTCATATTGGAACTTAAAGATATTTAATTTAGCCGGTGAATTGGTAGATGAGGAGACTGGCGATACCAATGAAGCTCACTGGGATGGAAATAATCAAGCGGGTAATTCATGTGCAAGCGGGGTGTATATCTATCTTATTACCAATGATAGGAATGAGAAGGTAACAGGGAGGATAGTGGTAATCAGGTAATGTAGGATACCGAGCACCGATTACTGACTACCATTTCATTTTTAAGGGGGTGTCCATAAATATGTTAAAGAAGGAATTACTTTTAGTAATAGTGGTAGGATTAAGTTTGTTACCTGTTCAGGCTTTTGCCATAAGCAGTGAAGCAGGTAAGGCAGGGGCTAATTTTTTAAAGATAGGTGTAAGTGCACGAGCAAGTGCAATGGGTGAGGCATTTTGTGCAGTAGCAGATGATGTCAGTAGTATTTATTATAACCCGGCTGGACTTGTACAAATAAAACAAAGGACTTCGGCTCTTATGCATACTGATTGGCTTGAAGAGGTAAACTATGAGTTTCTGGCATATGCTGAGCCTTATACTTCCAGGAAAACCTTTGGTTTAAGTTTAAATTACCTGGGAATGAGTAAAATGGAAAGAAAAGATATTAATAATGTAGTCATAGGAGATTTTGACGCAGGGGATTTTGCCTTAGGGATTACTTATGCTCAAGTGCTAAATGATAAAATTTCTGCCGGAGCTAATCTTAAATTTATACAACAAGAATTAGAGGAAGAAGTCTCTTCTGGTGTAGCAGGAGATGTAGGTATATTATATAATAAGGATAATCTATCATTTGGTGCTTGTGTCTCTAATTTTGGGACAAAGATTAAATTTATCAAAGAGGAGGAAAGATTACCTTTAAATTTAAAACTTGGTCTGGGATATAAATTATTGGATAAGCGAGTTGTTTTAGCCTTAGATGTAAATCGGCCAATAGATAATGATCTAAATTTTGGGGTTGGAACAGAATATCAAGTAACTAATAATCTATTTGTGAGGGCTGGATATAATTCAAGAAATGATTCAGGTAATGGTGTTAGTCTGGGTTGTGGTTTCAAAGTGGGAAATTTTCAAGTTGATTATTGCTTCTTACCTTATGAGCAGATTGGAGATGTATCTCGGTTCTCTTTGCAATTTAAACTTAGTGAGACTATAAAAAGCCACCTTGAATTATCACAACAAGACAAGCCTCTACCCGCAACGAGGCAAGCCTCCGGGGAGTTAAAACAAAGCCTTCCAGAAGATGTAACCTCTACATATAAAATGGAGTTAAAGCAGACTTTTTCAGGAAGTATAACATCCACACCCAATCAAGCAATTGAGGAAAGTATGAGTAATGAGTTTAAAGAAGAAACTAAGGAATCTATGGAAGAGATTAAAAAACTGTCAAATAGAGTTATCATGTGGATAAAAGGGAATGAATATAAAATTACTGAAGAAGCTGTGAGTGGTGGTAGGCAGGTTTGGTTAAGAATAGATTCTCCTGATAATCACAAGAAATACTTACTTGAAAAAGGAACTCAAGTTAAGTATCTTGGAGAGAAGAAGAGAGAATTTTATAAAGTAGTAGTTACTACTGAGGGGCAATGTAAAGGTAAGGAAGGTTGGATCTGGGGAAGTTCTTTCGAAAAGGTAGAAGATTAAAGGTTGGATGGAAAGGTATCTGTTTTTCAGGATGACATAACTCATAACTCATATAACAGGTATTAGTCAAAAGTTTCCATAAAAAGAAATTCGGAATGATAGGGGAATGAATTAAAACCGTTTAAACCCATTATTCCATCATTCCATCACCCCAGAAATTCCGATAAAAGTTATGAGAACTTTTGGTTAATAGATGCTATAAAAATGAAGTTTACGGTAATTATTGAATCAGATAAGGAAGGAGGATATGTAGCTCATTGTCCAGCTATAAAAGGATGTTGGTCGCAAGGTGAAAGTGTAAATGAATCTTTAGAAAATATCCAGGAGGCTATTATTGAATGTTTAAAGACATTGAATGCTCGAGCTACTAAAAGGATTTAAAATGCATATTAATGAATACTTAAAAAGAATGGTGGCCAGTAAGGCCTCTGATATGTATCTTAAGGTAGGGAGTCCACCTGTTTTGCGTGTCGATGGTAGATTGACTTTTATGACCCAGGAGGATAATATAGAGGTAGTTCCAAGGCTCTCTCCGGCTGAAACCTCTGAATTGGCTTATTCAATCATGGATGAATCACAAAAGCGTAAATTTGAGGAGCAATGGGGAATAGATATGGCCTATAGTGCCCCGGGATTAGGTAGATTCAGATCTAATATCTTCCGCCAGAGAAATTCTATTGCCCTGGTTTTTCGAATGATTCCTTTTGAAATACCAAGTTTCGATGAACTATATTTACCTGAGGTAATAAGGGATTTAGCCAGTATTCCAAGGGGATTGATTATTGTTACCGGTGCTACCGGTTCAGGAAAATCTACGACCTTAGCCGCCATGCTTGACCATATAAATTCTACCAGGCGAGCTCATATAGTTACGGTTGAAGACCCAATCGAATTTTTACATCGGGACCGTGAATCTATTATCGAACAACGCGAGGTGGAAATGGATACACACTCTTTTGCCGATGCCTTAAAACATGTTGTTCGTCAAAATCCGGATGTGATAATGATTGGTGAAATGCGTGACATCGAAAGTCTATCTGCCTGTCTATCTGCCGCAGAAACAGGACATCTGGTGCTGACTACCATGCATACCATCGATGCCCCACAAACCATCGAGCGAATAATCAATTTTTTTCCCCCTTATCAACATAATCAAATACGAATGCAGGTCTCATTGGTATTAAAGGGTGTTATTTCTCAACGATTATTGCTTCGTTCTGATGGAACAGGCAGGGTGCCTGCGGCTGAAATCCTGACAGTAACACCATTGGTCAGAAAATTGATTGAGGAAGGTAAAACTCTTCAAATAGCCTCGGCCATCGTCGCTGGAAAGTTTTATGGTATGCAGTCATTCAATCAATCATTGGTCAATTTATATCAAAATGGGCTGGTTACCTTTGAAGATGCACTGGATGCCTCAAGCAATCCTGAAGAATTTAGATTGAATGTCCGTGGAATTTATGCCGGCGGAACTGAGGTTTTTGAATTTAAGCAGGAAGAGTAAAAAAGGGTAAGCGTTCAGGTATCAGCCGTCAGGTACCAGCTAACATCAAGGAAATCAAGGTAGTAATGAAAATCATGTTCGATTTAATTCTAATAAGAGGTGTTAAATATATGAACAATTTTATCTTTCACGGTGTAATCGAAAAAGAAGTAGATAGATATAAGGCTCTATGCCTGGAGTTGGATATAGCCACAGAGGGTAGAGATATAGAGGACGCAAGAATAAATCTTAAAGAGGCAGTTGAGGGATATTTAGAATGTGCAGACAAAGAAGGAGATATGAATATATTTGTTCCAAGACCTGTTCCAGAAGATGTAATAAAGAAATATGAAGAGATATTCAGAAAAACACTTCATTCATCACCTCCAACAGAAATATATGAATTTGGAGATGTAGTTTATGCCTAAGTGGCCGGCACTATCCAGCAAAGAAATTGAAAAGATGCTTCGAAAGAACGGTTTTGTCTTTACTTATCAAATATTGTTCGCTATTAATTGTCAGGTTCATTATTTCTGGTGAAAAAGAGCGTTTTCTCCAATATAGGTGTGAGATAAAAGTCATAATTTTATGAGAAAAAGAAGGTAAATTGCTAAAATTTTAGAAATAGTCGCCATAAGATTAAGACTTGTAAGTGTTCTACTTCTTTTAATAAAATTAAAGTCAAAGACGATAAGAAAAAGGATAGATTTTATATCAACAGTCTGTCAAGATGCGACTCCACTACTTTCCAGAAAACGGGTCGCAAACCTAAAAATAGGTATTGTGTCATCAGATAACCAGATAACCAAACCAGATAACCAGAGATAACAGATAAAGATAACAGTGAATTGAGACAAAGAAAGGTAACGTAAAGTAGTAGACAGCGAGCAGTGAATTGATGAGTTAATGATACTTGACCACTGATTACTAAAGGAAGGATATTATGGGAAAAAAGAATTTATCTCAAAGAATAGAAAATAGAACCGTCCTCTTAAACTTACAGATGGCGAAGTATAATCATTTAGAAATAGAATCTAAATGGCAAACAATATGGGAAACTCAAAAACTCTATCAGGTTGATTTGAAAGCAGCTAAGAGACCTTACTATAATCTTATGATGTTTCCCTATCCCTCAGCAGAAGGTCTTCATGTAGGAAATGTTTTTGCTTTTACGGGTTCCGATATTCACGCTCGTTTTATGAAACTGCACGGGTATGATGTTTTTGAACCCATCGGTTTTGACGCTTTTGGTATTCATAGTGAAAATTTTGCTATTAAAGTGGGTAAACATCCTAATGAATTAATAAATAATAACGTTATCAATTTTAAAGAAAACCAGTTGAAAAAACTTGGGATTATGTATGATTGGTCTCATGAAGTTAATACAACAGATCCCAGTTATTATAAATGGACGCAATGGATTTTTATACAACTGTTTAATGCGGGACTTGCTTATCAAAAGGAAGGTTATGTGAATTGGTGTCCATCTTGTAAGACAGTTTTGGCGAACGAACAAACTGAAGGTGGAAACTGTGAGAGATGTGGAAGGGAAGTTATTCAGAAAAATCTTAAACAATGGTTTTTCAAAATAACTGATTATGTTGAAAGATTATATAACAATCTCAAAATTATTGATTGGTCTAATATCATTAAAAAGACCCAAGAAAATTGGATTGGAAAGTCAGCTGGTGTAGAAATAATCTTTACTACTGTAGATGACAAAACTAAAATCCGTGTTTTTACTACCAGACCAGAAACTATTTTTGGAGCAACTTATCTTGTATTAGCCCCAGAACATCCTGCTGTTGATATGGTTACAACATCTGAAAACAAAAGTTTGATTAAAAAATATCGTGATGATACCATAAAAAAAATGTCCTTGAACGAACGGACTTAAATAAAGAGAAGACTGGAATAAATACAGGGGGCTTTGTAATAAATCCTGCTACAGAAGAAAAAATACCGATATGGATTGCTGATTATGTACTGCTGGAGTATGGAACAGGAGCTATTATGGGAGTTCCTGCTCACGATGAACGAGATTTTGATTTTGCTCAAAAATATAATCTGTCAATTAAGCAGGTAATTTTCTGCCAAGAAAAGGATTCAGAATCAGAAGGGAATGTTTTAAAAGTAGCCTTCACAGGAAAGGGACGCCTTGAAAATTCAGGTAAATTTAGTGGGTTAGAGTCTGACAAAGGAAAAATTGCTATTGCTAACTGGATAGAAAATAAGGAATATGGGGAAAAAACAGTCAAATATAAACTAAAAGATTGGTGTATATCCAGGCAAAGATATTGGGGACCTCCAATTCCTATTATTTACTGTGATGATTGTGGTACTTTACCTGTACCAAAGAAGGATTTACCAATTTTATTGCCCGAATTAAAGGATTATCTCCCAGATGGGTCAGGGAAATCACCATTAGCTCGGGTCGAATTCTTTGTTAAAACTAAATGTCCTAAATGTGGTAAAGATGCAAGGAGAGAAACAGATGTCTCAGATAACTTTTTGGATTCTGCCTGGTATTTTTTACGGTATCCATCTACTGAGAGAGATGATATCGCATTTGATAAATACTTGATTGCTAAATGGCTACCTGTAGATATGTACATAGGAGGGAAAGAACATGCGGTTTTACACCTTATGTACACCCGATTTATAACAATGGCTTTACATGATCTTGGTATCCTACCGTTTGAGGAACCGTTTAAAAAATTTCGTGCCCATGGAGTCATTACTAAAGACGGTGTGAAAATGAGTAAGTCAAAAGGTAATGTTGTAAATCCTGATGAATATATTAAAGAATTTGGATCAGATACTTTTAGAATGTATTTGATGTTTCTCGGACCTTATGAGGAAGGAGGCGATTTTAGTGATAAGGGTATTAAAGGCATTCGAAGATTTTTAGAACGTGTTTGGACTTTAGTAAATCACACTACTATTGATGAAAATCCTATTGAAGATAGCGATATCCTTTATTTTATGCAGTTAACGATAAAGGCTGTTACAGAGGATATAGAGTCATTAAAATATAATACTGCAATAGCCAAACTTATGGAATTTTTTAACATGATTAAAGATAAAGAAACAATACAGCGAACAGTTATTGAAACCTTCTTGATTTTATTATCACCTTTTGCCCCTCATATTACTGAAGAAATGTGGAATTGTCTTGGGCATCAACAAAGTATTTTTGAAAGCGATTGGCCTGCATATGACCCTACCCTTATTGTTAAAGAAACTACTGAGTTTGTTGTCCAGATTAACGGTAAGGTTAGAGATACCTTGAAATTACAAGCAGGGGTTAATGAAATCTTTGTTAAATCTAAAGCTATTGAAGTTGAGCGGATACAGAAGTTTCTTCAAGGAAAAACTATCGTTAAGACAATTTTTGTCGCGGATAAACTTATTAACTTTGTCATCAGATAACTTTGTAAATCTCTCTCAACAAATTCATAGGAAAGGTAAATATGTGACTTTTTTGTTTCAATTATTTCTGACTACATTCTTCAGCAAAAAAATCGTTGTATCCCTTATTTTTTAAGACTTTTTACAAAATTGACATGGAACTTCAGTTATAAAAGCTAACGTGAGATTTTTAGATATCTCTTAAGGTACATAATTTCCTGTTATTTTATCCAAACATGGAGAAAACTCTTTTCTTGTGTGCTCTTCTATAAAAGATGATGGATAATCACAATATATTACTTATCTTTTTTAGCTTTGGGCAATTAAAAGTATACCAAGGCAAATAATCCCAACACTAACCCATCTTGAGAAAGGTATATCTTCCTTAAGGAAAAATTTAGATGATAAAACAATTAAGACATAAGTCATACTTATCATTGGATAGATATAACTTAAGTCAGCGATTTGTAAAATCCAAAGCCAAAATAGAATAGCTAATAAATTGAATGAAAATCCTATAATTACCCTTGGCGAAGTAAATATCTTCAATAATTCGCGTGGTATAGTTCTACCTGATGGTTTTCCGACGCCTGTCTTCACGAGAATTTCTCCTGTCACTATGATAAATGCACAAACCAAAACATATAATGGTATCATTACAATTTCCTTTTTCAAAACAAACTTTATCTAAAAAAATATTTTTGTGATTACATAGATATCACCTTATAAAATATTTGGAACTTGTGGAAGAATTCCTTATCCTCGCCTTTTATTTATTATCATGGAATACTACTGATCCCCCTTATCCAATTCAAGGGACGTGATGTTCTATCCACGATTTACTCTCTACAGTTTTTTAGTGTTCACCTTATTCCTTTAGTTTCTATTTTTCCTTTTAAACCATTAAACTTTTTAATCCACGAGCCACCAACTAAAATTAACTTTGTGCATCTAACGATACACCAATACAAATAATTCCTACTCCAGTCCAGCGAAGCAGGGATATATTCTCTCCCAAAATAAAACACGAGGCTATAACTACCAAAACATATCCTAAACTCACTATTGGATATACATAACTCAAGTTTCTTCTCTGTAAAATTAATACCCAAAGAATAGAACTTCCTAAATAAAGAAAACCTCCCAGGAGAACTACAGGATTAAGAAGCAGTTTAATATAATTATAAAGTAAGAATGAATCTTTACTCCATGAATTTATTACCCCTATTTTTAATAACAATTGACTACTTACCGCTAAAAAAACACATACGAGGATTCCCATGAAACATCGCATATTAGAATCTTTCCTTTCATCATAACACATAAATGATAACGATAATTGTTATCATTCAAAGAGAGATAGTTTACGAAGTGATTTATTCTTATTAAGAAAGTTATATAACCTTATTTGCTATAATACTATCTTCCTCGTCTATAAATACCAGTATTTTCTCTCTCACGACTTTAATGACTTAGTGCTTCTCCTCGTAATACAAACGCTGTGATTATAATGAATAAAGCCTATAATGTTATCTCTTCTTTGCACAGATTACCTGAGAGATATACTGTATTATCTTTCTTGTTGAATAATGAAATATGTATTTTAAGTCCTTACTCTCTACAACTTCCCATACAGTATCCGAAAGATAAGATTTAGTATCTTCAACCCAAAGCTCAGATGAGGTAAAATTTTTATCCCAATCCAATGGACTTGCCAAGAAAAGAATGCCTTCATTTTTTAAAAGGTCTCTTAAACATTCAATAAGATTTGTTGGATTGGGGTGGCGATCGATAACATTCAAGCAAAACAGTATATCCCAATATTTCTTAGGTCGAGATACAGATTCACCCATTTCTATAAATATTTCAAATCGAGTTTTTTCATCAGGCTTTATATTCAAAGAATTAAAGAAATCGGTACTTAATCTTACATAAGTCTCTTTCGTTGTGGAGGAAGGGAACGGAATTTCACATGGTGGTCCACCACTAACTAAAATTCTCTTTGCAAGATTTGCCAGTGCTGGAGATGGCTCAACTCCTAAAAGTTCCTCCGTTTGTGGGAATCTTTTAAAAAATTCATAAAGAATTCTTCCAGTGGCGCAACCTATATCGCATACTCTTTTTACTTCAGTCTTCTCCTTTCTTATAATTTCTTCTGCAAACTTAATTACACCTTCATAGAATTTTGAATAACAAGGCTGAAATAAATTTTTGGGAGGAGGAGAAGGAGAAAGATTACATTGCTGAATTTTATCGAATCATTCAGCCTCCACATATGCAGCAACACATCTCATGTCGGAATATTGAGCAATAACTTCAGGTGAAATACTCATGAGTTCTCTCCTTTACTTGTTTCTGATTATCATTGCCTTTAGCATCTATGTGTTATAGGTGGCAACTTTCGTTTATATAATTTTCTAAAAATTCTAATGAAACAAGTTCAGGATATTTATAATACATATGAATTAACAACCTAATTTTCAACAAGTCAATATTATTATCAAAACAGTTATTTATTTTAAATGTTCCATATTTATATTTGGCTGCTCCACCACAACCACCACCACAAACTGGCAATAATTTACATATTCTGCATTTATCAAATTCTAATGGGTTTCTTGACATCCATTGATAATACTCATTTCTAAGATTTTTTATTTCCCCCTCTGTATTAAGTGTTCCTATTTTATGGGTTTCATCATATTGCAAAACAGCACATTTAAAGATATTAGCATTAAAATCGAAAATAAAAGTTGAATCACAAAAGGTAGAACAATAAATATAACTAGTTTGCGGTCTAACATAAATTCTGAATCCCTTTTTTATTGCATCAAACCACAAAGATGGAAGCAATTTAACAATTTCCTCATCTGAGATAGCATTGCCATAATTACCGCAAGCAGAGGTCATAGATTGAATAGCTAAGATATCCAAAGGAACATCCAAAAATTCACTCACCTTCAAATCGTTTAAAAGAATTCCAAAATTTCTGTAATTAACCTTATCAATATTAATACGTAGTATTACAGGAAACCTCTTAACAATTTGAACAAGATTTTTCTTAATTAAATCGTAAGTACCTTCTGCTTTCTTCTTTAATACTCTTCGTTGGTCATGTTCTTCTTTTGCACCATCAAAAGTAATTTGCAAATCCTTGATATTAAAAGAAGAAAGGAAATCATCTATTTTTTTATTCCAAATTGTTCCATTAGTGTATATTCTAAATTTATAGGGAAGGTGTCTATCTTCAAACAATTTCTTATATACAGTCATTTCTCTTTCAAGAATCTTTAAGAACAATAATGGTTCTCCGCCAAACCAATCGATTTGTACTTCTTGATAATTATTTGCATTTAATAAATTAGTTATAAATTTTCGAATTTTATTTGAATTTATTTCATCCAATACACCCTTATGTTGTTGTTTACCTTCAAAGCAATATTTACAAGCACAGTTGCAAGTAAAAGTAATAGTGATCATAAAATGGGCCTTGGAATTCTTAAATTTATTATGATTCATTCTTACAGAAATTAAATCTTTTTCATCAGATTCATTAGTTATGATGAACCCTTTGCTGATGAATTCTTTTAATTCTTCGTCCATAAATTCATCTGGAGCATCAATCATATTCTTCCCTTTTTCATCAATAATTGCTAAACTGTTATTTAAGGTGTTAAAAAGAACATAATTCCCTTCTTTAATCTGGATATAAACATTATAAAATGAAGATTTCATAAAAGTAACTTCTCCTCCTCCTCTTG
Source organism: Nitrospira sp. (assembly GCA_005239945.1). GTDB lineage: Bacteria > UBA9089 > CG2-30-40-21 > CG2-30-40-21 > SBAY01 > SBAY01. Next base: position 12,945 of record SBAY01000209.1, on the reverse strand, counting down.
AAATTATAGACTTCTGCAAAATGCAAAATTGGTAGCCGCAGGCTTTAGCCTGCGAATCATAACATCCTTAATTTGCAACGCATTACGCAACCTAAAGGTTGCGGCTACCATCTATTTGTCTTACAAATTATCCATTTTGCAGAACTCTACTTGAAATTATTGAGAGGAGGAGTAGCTACATAAAAATTTCTGTAACTACTCCTCCTGGATAAAAGATCATCCCTCAGGAACAAAATGACCTAAGCCCATATCTGGTATCAGATGACCTAATCCCATATCAGGGATTAGATGTCCCAGACCAAAATCTGGAACAAAGTGACCTAATGCCATATCTGGTACCTTCACGGAATGATCACTTTCAAGTAATTTAAGCATCTTATTTCACCTCCTTTTTTTTGAGTTCTTTAAACATCGCAGAACTCTGATTTATCCGAAGACTGGCCTAAATAAGAACTTTAAGTATCGCTTATTTTATTCATCTTACGATATAAAATAGGAGAACATTTTTCTTCTCTTTTAAATTTCCTCGTAAACGAACTCCAGTGAGAATAGCCAACTTCGTAAGCTATCTGGTCGATTGTTAAGTTAGTATTTTGTAATAGATTTTTTGCGTATTCCATTTTTATTTCTGTTCGTAGCTGCGTAAAACTTTTACCATTCTTTTTCTTAAATACTCTGCTGAGGTATTTTGGATTTAAATATACTTTCTTTGCTATATCAAATAATTTATCCCTACCATTGTTTGCTTTAAGTATTTCTTCTGATTTATCAAGTCGATTCTCTATATCTAATGGATATTCTCTGAAATTATAGGGACTTTTTTTTTTAATTCTAATAAACTTCTTATCCTTGTTTTTAGACTTCTTATATCAATCGGTTTGTCCAAATAATCATCTGCATTTAACCGTAATGCTTGAATTATTATTTCTTTTGAGCCATAAGCAGTAATTAAAATAACTATTATCTCATTATTTATTTCTTTTATTCGTTGAAGTACCTTAAATCCGTCTATCTCGGGTAATTCTATCTCAAGTATCACTACATCTATTGAATTGTTCTTTATAACATTTATTGCCTCTTTTTCTTCCCCTACACCCAATACCGTATATTCATTTTCTAAAACACTGGTTAATCCCTCCCTCATACCATAATCATTATCTACTATTAGAACATTGTGTTGCTTATGATTAATCATCAAAAGTTCCTTTTTTTTGGACATGGACTTCCACTGATTATACTTTAATTAAAGTAAATATACATGATAATCATTCATAAGTCAAGTTAAAAATTGTAGCATTTTTCTGTTTTTTTTTTAGCATTTTTCTACATTTTTATTTTTACTATTTTATCTTTATCTTTAGTAAACAAATTAAGCGAATACATCCAATTATATTTTAATTAATTTTTTGTTGCATTTAGTTTAATTGTTTGGTATAATAATCAGAGGATAGAGGGAAATTTATACTTGGAAGAGGGGGGAAGGGGTCAGGTATTAGTCAAATTATCGATGAACTGTTGAGGCATAGAAAAAGAAAAGATGATTCACCGCTTAATTCTAAAAGCAATTATATTTATAAGTTTAATGATATGTCTTGGTGGTTATGTTCATCTTAGTATTCCCCAGGTAGTTCAGGCTAACCTGAAATCCAATATGGGCAAAACTTACTCATTGACAAGTATCCTTCCAGGAAGTAATACATTAAGAAATAATACTTTATTGGGAAGCAGTACCTCATCAACCCAACCAAAAACTCAAGACTACCCAAGTCTTTCTGGAACAACCTCGAACATACCACAATTCAAGGTAAAAGGTATTCATGTAACCAGTTGGGTTGCCGGAAGTAATGTCCTGTTTCAAAAGATGATTAACCTGCTAAAAGAAACCGAACTTAACACTGTTGTCATTGACCTCAAGGAGGTAGATGGAATCATTGGCTATGAGGTAGATGTGCCCCTTGCCAAAGAAATCAAGGCAACTCAAAAAAGAATCAGGGATATTGATAAAATTATTTCCTTGTGCAATGAATATGGCCTTTACAAGATTGCCCGGATTACTGTTTTCAAAGATGAGCAACTGGCTACTAAAAAACCCCATTTAGCTGTTTTAGATAAATCAGGGAATTTATGGCGTGACGATAAAGGAAAAGCATGGGTTAACCCTTATTTAAAAGAAATCTGGGAATATAATCTGGCTATTGCCCAGGATGCTGTCCGTCATGGTTTTGATGAGATTCAATTCGATTATGTGAGATTTCCATCGGATGGTCAGATAAGAAATTGTTGTTATGGTTGTGAACATTCAGAGGAAAAGGCAGAAAAGGCCATCAATGAATTTAGCAAATTTGCCAAGCAGACTCTTGGGACAACCGCATTTTTATCCATAGATATTTTTGGTTTAACTACCTGTAAGGACGATGTTGGTATTGGGCAGAAATTTAAAAATATAGTTGAAAATATAGACTATATCTCGCCGATGATTTACCCCTCTCATTATGCCAAAGGCTCTTATGGAATGGCTGACCCTGATTCTCAAGCCTACAAAACCATATTTTTAAGTCTGAGGGATGCAAATCAACAGATTAAAGGGACAAACTGTAAAATTCGTCCCTGGCTACAGGATTTTTCACTTGGGACCACCTATGGGGCAAGCGAAGTTAGGGCTCAAATCAAGGCTGTTTATGCTCAGGGGTTGGATGAATGGTTACTCTGGAATCCAAGATGTAGCTATACAAAAAAGGCACTATTAGCCGATGATAAAATTAGATATGTCTAACATACCTTACCCAGACAAATCCCTATCGAAATAAATGTCTTTCAAATACTTTCCAAAACCTTGCCGTTGTTTTACCTGTATGACCCGAGTATAACCGTGTTTGAGTCAATCGTCGCCTTGAATGAAACGGTTAAATCCGAACAGAAGTTTTCGCACTTTTAATAGTGATTCAAGAGATATTAGCACCAGTTGATTCCAGAGGTCGTCCGGGAAATCACCTCAAGAAAACAAGGAGCGTGTAAGTCGCTACTGTACATATATATAGCACTTACTACTTCAATTCAAACATTAGACCATAGACTAAAGACTTAAGGGTTGGATAAGATTGGCAGCCGTGTTTTGCGAGGTGCTTCGTGGCGCGGCGACTACCCGGGGTACTTCCGCAGTACTTCTCGTGGCCACGGGCCTGGGGACCGTGATGTCAACCGCGGTATGCGGCTGGCCAGGACAGTTACCATTTAGCCTTTTTACCCTTTACCGCCGGCGGTCGAATCAAACCACACTTAGTAATTTGTTCGTAATAATATCTTACCAGAGGCAAGCCTGTTTAGCGGGCTAATTCAATCTCATGAATTCAGCCTGTAAAATATTTATAACACGGTATAACTTTTATTGTTATCCCTTCTTCTTTCAATTCTTCCTCTTCCGATATAGTTATTATATATCCTTCCTTATTATTAAATTTTTTACATGCCTCTACCAGACCTGCAATTTCCCGCTCTCTTGTATCTTTGTCTGTTAGACTGTAGGTTGTCTGGATTATGGCTTTATCTCCTGATTCTGTAAGAACAATAAAATCACATTCCTTTTTGCCTTTATAGAAAAAAACCTTTTCGTTTTTCTTGTGTAACTCAAGAAGAACAACATTTTCAAGCAGTTTCCCATAATCTTTCGAAAACTTAAAGGTAACCCCATTTAAGAGTCCTGTATCTATTGAGTAGGCCTTTTTTTCTCCCAACTCCATCCTTAAAACAAATTCGTTATACTTTTTAACTATCAAAAAAAGATAGACAGATTCAGCGGCATCAAGACATTCGTAAAGATAATTCTTGCCAACTTTATAACCCTGCGATTTGAGTTCATTGTATATCTTATTGACAGACACCGGGTTTGTTATATTCTCAAATAACCTTTTTATAAGGTATTTTAAAATAGGTAGATTGGTAATATTAAATCTCTCAATGATGTCTCTGTAGAGCATAACATCAAAATACTCTTGCAATATTCTGTTCTTTAAAGAATTATCTTTAACGCCTACAACCTCAGGAAACCCGCCTTCCAATAAAAATTTCTCAAAGAGATTGATTGTTAAGGCTTTATTTCTTGAATTATATAAATCTACCTCTACCTCATTAAATCGTAAGTATTCTCTAAAAGATAATGGGAAAACCTCGTAGGTAACTGTTCTTCCCCATAATGAGGTAGCGAGCTCTTTGCTTAAAAGTTTGGAATTTGAACCTGTAAGGTAGATGTTTTTTGTTATGGTATCGTATATCCTCCTTACAAATTTTTCCCACCCATCTACATTTTGAATTTCATCAAAAAATAAATAGCAATCTGATAAAGGATAATCAGGATAAAGTTCCAGGTAACCCTGCAGTATCAGGTCTAAATCATCCATTTTCAACTCAAGTCTTTCATCCTCAAGGTTGATATAAACGATTTTTTCATAAGGTATTTTATTGGCTATTAGTTTTTTAATCGTTTCATAAAGAAGATAGGTCTTGCCACTTCTTCTGACACCGGAAAGTGTAACAATTTTACCTGTATCAAGAGGGATACTTAAATCCCTTCCTTTACTCTGCGGAAGAATCCTACTATGAAAATCTCTAATAATTTCTTTAATTGTCTCTTTCTTCACAATAAAGAAATCTTAACATATTTTTTCTTTTTTGTAAAGAAATTTTTACGGTTTTCGGTAATCGGTCAGTGAATTGGGGAGAAATTGTTTAGCGGAAGATTTATTCTGTTTTAGCAGAATGAACTTCACAGACCCCTAACCCCTCTTATTAAACTTATCCTTACCCATATCTTTTTCCTGCTAAATTCTATTCAGGGCTAAAGTCCAATTGGGGCGGTTTCCCTCGCTCCTTTCTCTCCTGCTCTAAAAAACAAAGTTAATTCTACCTCTCCCAATAACTCCACCATTTATGGCGGAGGGATGCACAACAAAGGAAACAAAGACTTTAGCCTTGACTCTTCCTCTTTCTCTCTTTTCTGTTGAACCGAGAAACTTGTGGGTAAGGATAAGTCTTGAGAGGAAGCAGGGGGTATCATCCTCTTGAGAGGGGGGTAGGGGGGTGTATCTTTCCTATAGAAATTCCCCCCTTCCCAATTCACTGACCGATTACACCAGCTGGTAAAAAGTAATTGACAATATTAAAATCTCGTGGTATAGTAATAAGTGTCGAGCCGAAAAGTTGGAAATTAGGGAGAGAGGAGATTATAAGGAGAAATTATGAGTTTAACCTATCAATCAGCAGGGGTAGATATTGATGCCGGGATGGAGTTAGTCAGGCGAATTAAACAGTTAAAAACGCCACAAAAGGGTGTCAGATGGCAAGTTTTGAGCGGTATCGGCGGCTTTAGCGGACTTTTTGAGCTTGATTGGATAAGGTATAAAAATCCCATTTTAGTCAGTGGTTGTGATGGTGTGGGAACTAAATTAAAAATTGCTCAACGGGTAAATCTTCACCAAACTATTGGGATTGACTTAGTAGCGATGTGTGTTAATGATTTAGTTACCTGCGGCGGCGAACCACTGTTTTTCCTGGATTATCTAAGCTTTGGTAAGTTAGATGTGGATATGGCAGAGGATTTACTCAAAGGTATTGTCGAAGGTTGTCATCAGGCAGGTTGTGCCTTGTTAGGCGGAGAAACAGCCGAGATGCCTTCGGTTTATCCCGAAGGGGAGTATGATTTAGCCGGTTTTGCCGTTGGTGTTGTAGAAAAGGAAGAGATAATTGATGGAAGCCGCATAAATGTTGGTGATGCTATTATTGGTATTGCCTCTTCTGGACTTCATAGTAACGGTTTTTCTTTAGTGCGTAAGGTATTTGAAAGTGATATGGAGGCATTCAAGGATGAGTTACTTAAACCTACGAAGATTTATGTTAAAAGCGTACTGGAATTAAAAAAGGCGGTAGATATAAAAGGAATAGCCCATATCACCGGCGGTGGGTTTTTAGATAATATCCCACGAATCCTGCCGCAAGGGACAAAAACGATTATTAAAAAGGGTTCCTGGAATATTCCTCTAATTTTTAGCGAAATTCAAAAAAGAGGTGAAGTAACAGATAGTGAAATGTTCCGCACATTTAATATGGGTATTGGGCTGGTGATTATCATGGCTGAAAAGGAGACTCAAACCTCAATAGAGAGGTTAAAGGCACTGGGTGAACAGGCATATTTGATTGGGCAAGTGGAAAGGGGAAATAAAGAGGTAGAAATTATTTGACATCAAACTATCACAATTCAGTTGACATAAATGTATTTTTAGGGTATAATATTGTAAGCAGACAAATATCAGAGGTCAGTAATCAGCAAAAGATAGGGAGTTGAAAAGAGGGAAGAGATACCTGCATTCTAACACCTAACACATGATAGCTAAATACCTGAAACCTGAAAACCTTATTTGAAAGCGAGGAGAGTTTTATGAAGAGAACTTTTCAACCATCTAATCTTAAAAGGGCAAGAACTCACGGATTTAGAGAAAAGATGAGTAGTGCGTCCGGGAGAAAGGTCTTAAGTAGAAGACGGGCAAAACAAAGAAGAAAATTAACTGTAACTCACTATTAAAACTTAAAACCAGACATTAGACTATAGACGAAAGACCTTTTCTTTAACTTCAATTCAGACATTAGACTTCAGACTTTAGACATCAGACTTAAGTTGTAAGCATTCAGCGTTCAGCCGGAAGCTTTCAGATGGAGAAAAAGATAATGGATGAATACTTGTCTCATCCAAAAGCTGAAAGCTTAAGCTTCCGGCTGACCACTTACGAGTTAAGTCTTTAGTCTTTAGTTTATGGTCTAATGTCTGAATTGAAGTTTCTTTAAGTCTATAGTCTATGGTCTTTTTCAACCTACCTGTTATAATCAAAATTCTATTTCCTCATAAGGAAGGGATTTATTTCTTCATCCTTTAACTCAGATTGAGTTTTATTCCCTTGATAGAAGATATTCGAATAATAACCCCTATCCTCATTCTTTTCTTCCGTTTTGGAAAGATAAGAAGACTGAGGTTTCTCCTTTTTATACCCCTTTTTATAGAGTGATTGTCCTAACCAGGGTTTGGTGGAAAATATTTCAGGACGAGTTGAAGATGTTCCCGGTGGTAAAGGTGTTTTTTGTTGCAAATTCTTTTGAGGGTTATAAGTAGTAATAGTCCGAGTTTCTCCAGTTAAGGTAGAAGTGCCTCGATTATATAATAATCCATTATAATACCTTGATTTTCCTATAGCTATTTTTCCCTTTTTAGCCTGTGAGAAGTATAATTTGCGGCTGGGAAGGTTAGAAGAATATAAAGAGTCTCCAAGTGACTTCTTCTCTTCTGCCTTAGCCGAATAGGTAAATCCAAGAATAAGAATTAAACTGATGAGTAACTTAAATTGCATTAGTTGCTCCTTCTTTAAAAGTGAAAAGTGAAAAGTTGTTAATTTTTCACTTTTAGTTTTTAGTTTTTCACTCTCCTGTCAGCGCATTTTTAAGGATATTAATCAAATCTTTAAAAGTAGCCTCTTTGGGATTATAGTTTAAAGATGATGAAACCCCTTGAACGATAATGGGTAAATCGCGTTCTTGAACCCCAAGACTGATTAGATTAAAAGGTAAATTCAGACTTGAGATTAGCTCCTCCACCAGGACTACCGATTCGAATGCCGCTCCTTCCAGTGATAAATTACTTGTTTTTTCATCTAATGCATAGGCAATCTGGGCAAATTTTGGTATTGAGGTCTCTAAATTATATTCCATCACATACGGAAGTAAAATAGCACAAACCAATCCATGGGGGATATTATATAAAGGTCCTAAGGGCGAGGCTAAACCATGCACAGCACCTAATCCGGCATTGGCTAAAACCAAACCACCTTGCAATGAGGCTAACGACATATTTATCCTTGATTTTTTATCCTGCCCATCTTCAACTGCCTTTTTTAAACTTGAACCAACTAATTTAATGCCGGCAATAGCTAAGGCATCGGTTAGCGGGTTAGCAGAATTAGAGACATATCCTTCTATGAGATGAACCAGTGTATCCATTCCAGAGATAGCCGTGATATTGTGAGAAAGTGTCAGGGTAAGTGTTGGGTCAACAATAGCTACCCTGGCCATTAAAGAATAGTCTCTAATACTTTGTTTAACCTTTTTTTCTTCATTAATAATAACGGCATTATAAGTAGCCTCTGACCCTGTTCCTGCGGTAGTTGGGATAGCGATAAAAGGTAATCCCTGTTTTTTTATTTTTCTACCTTCTTGATATTCAACAGCCTTACCATCCTCATTAGCTAATCCAGCGACTGCCTTAGCTACATCTAAGACACTTCCTCCTCCTAATCCAATGACTGCATCACATTCAGTGGTTTTAACTAATGATAGTCCTTCATCTACCATTTTTGTCGTTGGTTCAGGGATAACATTATTATAGAGGATTACTTCTAACTCCGCATTTTCTAATAAATTACGAATATTATTCAAGATACCGCTTCTGGCCATAGCCGTTTTACCGGTAATCAAACATACCTTCTTACCAAATTTTTTTACTTCATTGGCAACAGAGGTAACGGTTCCTTCACCAAAAATTATCTTTTCCGGAACAATAAATTCAAATTTCAATCTTTTCAACCTCCTCGTATAATTAAAAATTAAAAATTGTGAATTAAAAATCATAAATTCTTTTTCCTTCCCTCAATTTTCAATTTTTAATTCATAATTTTTAATTACTCAACCTCCCTCTTTTATCAATTTATCGATTGCCCGTAAGATTACTTTTAAGGTTTGTTCATCGAATACTATCATAAAACTTCCCCAGTATTTCAAAAAAGGGGCTTTGTTAAATGTAGATTGATAACACAGAACAGAATCCAAAGAAGAAGAATCCGTAACAACTCGTTGTGTAGCAACCCTCTGCCGCAAAGAAGAAGTTTTCACCCCTAATTCCTGGGTTAGATGGTCAAGAAAATCCTTTCCTTTACAAATAACGATATTTGGGGTATAACTAACAAGTAAAATTCCTAAAAAATTAGATATGGCATAGATATAAGTAGAAGCAATTACCTGCCCAATTTTTTCAAGATCAGATTCATCAAATTCAGAGATAGTAGTAATAGCCGATTCCCTATCTTTTAAACTCTCATTTAATATAGAAAGGGCATTATCATAAGAGAAAATTATGAAGAGTTTTCCCATCGTCTCTCCAAGTAACCGTAGAGTTATCCCCACCATAAGCTCTTGTTCGTCCTCAATCAATTCATTAAGTTTATTTATAGGGATTATCTTTACCTCAGGAATAACAGGGATAATTTTTTCTTGGGTTAATTGGTATAAACAGGTAGTGATATGACCATTACCAATATTCCCAATTTCTCGTAAGGCATCTAATTGAAGATTTGTTAATTGCATGGTTATAATTATCCTTGGATCCGTGATTTAGACACTGGACATTAGACACAAGACATCAGAGAGCGGACATCAGACTATAGACATCAGACTCAGGAGAAGACACTCCAGGAACTAATTTCCTACATAGAAAAGTCTGAAGTCTGATGTCTATAGTCTAAAGTCTAAATCGGAGGATTAACTTAATAATTCCCTTAAAGTAGATAAAAGATTTTCTGAATTGAATGGTTCTATGATGTAATCTGTTGCACCTGATTGTATTGCTTCTCTTACATAAGATTCATACCCACTACTTCCTAAAACCAAAATTTTTATATTTGGATTAATAGCCATAATTCTTCGAACAATTTCAACTTCCATCATATCTAAGATATTAATAATAACTAATTGGGGTTTGAGCATTCGATATTTTTCTACAGCCTCTATTCCGCCGTTACTTTCTCCGCATTCACCTATTTCACTTTTGAGAAGTAAATCACGAATTTCTCCCCTGCGCAATGCTGAATCATCTACAATAAGAATCTTCATCAGATACTATTTTACCATTAATCTTTAAATTAGTCAATAAGTTTTTTGAGTTAGACGGTAATCAGGTTAATCAGGTAATCAGGTAATCGGTAATCAGGTAATCGGTAATCAGGTAATCGGTAACAAGCAATTAATACTTTTTCTTCACCGATAACCAATAACCGAGTCATTACCGAATTCCGCCTTAAACGATTGTGACCTACGAGGCAAATTGGACACGCACCCTTTGATATTTGTCATTTAAGAATTAAAGCAGAGAAAGGTATTTTCTATTTATGGCTTGGGAAAGCTCCGTTAGATATTATCTATAAAATATCCTGATTCGACAAGTCTTTTTTTAACCTTTGCCAGTGAATTTGCCTCAATAAGCAAATGATAATTTTCTGCCTTGAGAATATAGCTCTTTAATACCTCATCCCTGGCTATTAAAGAAATCAACTCTTTATCTTGGGCTAACTTATATACCCTCATGCTCGGCACACCCTTTAATGGATTAATCCTTTTTAAAACCTCATCCAAAAACTCCTGCCAGATTGGCGAAGGGTTTGAACAAATTTGCTCTTTAAAAAAAATTATCTTTTGCTGAACATCCTTTTTGGAAAGACAATCCTTTAGAAATGAACGATAATCTACCCGATAATAATTATCACCCAGTCTGTCTGCAATCTTTTCTAATATGAGTGATTTCAGCATATCTTTTCCCTCAAGATGAATAATCAACCTTTTTTCATCCATAACTACCTGTGCCTTTTCTTCCTCAAATTTCACCTCATACTTTTGGGTTTTACCTAAGATATAACTCCCCAGTTTGGTTAATTTTATGTATTTCAAACCGTCAAAGATGCAAAGATAGTTATGGTCTTTTTCTTTAAAATCTGTGTTTTCAGGAAGGGTATAGGCTATATCCACCAGGCCAAAACTGGCACATAAAAACATCACCGCCTTTATAAGAGGAACAATAATAACATTATTATAAACCTCCTCTGTAATTTCTGCCCTTTCGTAACCAGAGTAATGTTTATTTGTGAATGGCACATTATAATATAGTTTTTTACTGGCCGCGGATTTATTAACTATCTCTAACATAATGTCCCTATAAAAACAATATTTAATAAGATTTTCTATCGAAATCCATCTCTCTTGTGGCAACTCTCTCAGAAGATTAAAAAGTCCCTGCCTGACCTTTTCTTCCCTGTTCTCATAAGTATCGTAATAAGAACTATCGCCTTTTATATGAAACAATAATTCCCGTAATTGATACTTAACAAAACCCTGACCACTAAAAAATTTATCAAACAATTCTTTTAATAATTCAGGGGGATTATTCAGACTTCTTATGTCTGCATTCTTTAAAAAAACGGCTATTAATTGAGTTTTGATATAGGATAGTTCTTCATCCTGGCTGTCATAGAATTCCTCAATATGACAATACTTAGTCATCTGCTTAAGAGAGTTTTTAAGTAGTTTATTACTATTTTGGGTCGTCTTCAAGTTTCCCTGTCGGATATAGGCCACGAAGAGTTTTAGCTGTTTTAAAATACGCTCATTATCTTCATAAACAAACCTTGTTTCTTCAATGGTATCAATTGGAATCAGGTTATATTCCTTTGGTGGAATAAGGTGTTGTTTGAATAGTTTTCTTAAACCTTCGACAAGGTATAAAAAATATCTGGAATGGTCATGATAAGAATGATAACTATAGATCTGGCGTATCTGGAACAACAAATAGTTATTATCGATACTGGGTGAATATTTATTCTCATCAACTATCCTTGAGTTAAACATCTTTTCGAGTTTTTCTGCATTGTATTCTCCTCCTTGCCAGACGAGAAGATTTAATGTTTGTCGGACATCTTGTGGAAGGCTGTCTAACAGTTTTTGAAAAAGTTCTTTATTAGAGTAAATGGTAGTCAGGATATAAATCAGGTCTGTTTTTTTAGATTTATTGGCTGTAGACATATCCTTTATAGCCAATTCATCTTCACTAAATAAATGATAAATATAGTGGCTATACAATTTTTTAAGGATATCATTGTTATAAGAGTTATCGATTATGGTGGCTATTTGTTTTTGTGCCGGGGTAAGTGGTGGTGGAGAAATTGATTTAATCTGGTTTTTATTAAAGAGTTGCATCTGGGTAACCTGTTTTTGGATAGGTAATTGGGAAGAAGATGATCTGGTAATTGGACGCAATTTAAAGGATGAGGCAATTTTTGTGGCTAAAGTACGAACGGATGGATCAGAGTCATAAAGCATAGGTAGAAATATTTCTTTTGCCCAGGTAGAATTATGCGAGGCAATTGTTCGTAATACATACTCGCGGACACCAGGCTCATGACTTTTTGCCGCCTTCTCTAATAATGTTTTAACCTGAGGATTTTCAGGAGCAATCGAGCCTGCGGCTAAAACGATATTGGCATAGAATTGCCACGGCTTTGGCTCGTGTATCCTCATCAATATTGGTAATATCGTTTGTCCTAAGGCAATGCAGGACCTAAGAGCGGCCTCACGAACCTCATAAGCAAGAGGATGTGGTTGTGTATATCCTAAATTCCAAACGATGTAAATCAATAATTCATTAACATCAGCCGGATTCCCTTTGGAAACAATTTGTAATACATCTTTAATTATCCCAAAAAGCATAAGGCGATAACACAGGTTGCCTTCTGTCCTTAAAATCTCCTTGAATCGGGAAGTGGTCCAGGTGATAATATCTGCTTTTGTGAACATTGCCTTTAACTCATAGGCAATACATTTAGCACATCGCTTGCCTTCTTTTGTTCTACACAAAGGCACTTCTCGTTCATTACATAAAGAGCAATACTCCTGTCCTCCGCCTTTTGACCAATTTGAGGTATCTTCTATTTCTTTTAAGGTATCCAATTATTTTTCCTCCCTGAGATTTCAATCCACAGATTTCACAGATTGCACAGCGCAGCAGAGCCGCAACCAAATCCCAACCTAACGGTTGGAAAAGGAGGTTTATCGCTTTAGCCACACCAAGGTATGTCTTTAAAACCTTCTCCC
>SBAY01000050.1 GCA_005239945.1 Nitrospira sp. | reverse complement strand
CTTTTATTTTTGTATAATCTCTGCCCATTTTTCTCTCTTAAGTCTTAAGTCTTTAGTCTTTAGTCTTTAGTCTTTAGTCTATGGTCTAATGTCTGAATTAAAGTTTGTGATAAAATTTTACTTGTCAAAACAAAAATAATATGGTATACTTGTAATTCAGATAGTAAATTATAGACATTAGACATCAAATTGGAGGTGAAAAGTTTTGAAAAAAGGAATCCATCCTAAGTATGTAGAGACAACAATTAGTTGTGCTTGTGGAGCGACCTTTCCAACACGCGATACCATACCTAATTTACGCGTTGAGATTTGTTCTAATTGCCACCCTTTCTTTACTGGAAAGCAAAAATTGGTTGATACGGCTGGTAGAGTAGAAAGATTCCGTAAGAAATATAAATTAGAGGAAAAAGGAGCAGAGAAATAAGTGAAAGTAGAACTCCTTAAATACACTTCGCAAGCCGAGATTTTAGTCGCTATGGCGGCTAAACTATGTTATTGTGAAGCGACTATCGATGATTTATGGCAGCGAATGAAGGCAGAAGAGGTGAGTGGGTTTATCAATAAATTGATGGAAATGGGGCACCACTCACCTTTTGAACATATAAATTTTACCTTTGGAATAGAAGGTATTTCCCGGGTTACTACTCATCAATTAGTCAGACATAGAATTGCCTCTTACTCCCAACAATCACAACGCTATGTTAAATACAATAAATTGAAATATACCATCCCATCAAGCATTGAGAATATCCCTGAATTAAAAAAGGTATTTGTAGAAACCATAAAAAAGGTAAATAATGCCTATCAACAATTGGTTGATTCTGGTATTCCAGTTGAGGATGCCCGGTATATCTTACCTGAGGGGACACATACAAAGATTATGGTCACAATGAATGCCCGGGAATTAATTCACTTTTTTCGATTACGCTGTTGTAATCGTGCCCAGTGGGAAATTCGACAGATGGCTCACCAGATGCTTAAAAAGGTAAAAAAGGTTTGTCCAAATATCTTTGCTCAAGCAGGACCATCTTGCATCCTGGGTAAATGCCTTGAAGGGAAAATGAGTTGTGGGAAACCTTATAAATTGGTAGGGGATGAATTATGTTCGACAAATTAAAAGAATTAGAAACAGAATATGATGAATTGACCTCTAAAGTCGGGGAAAGTATTAGTAATTTATCCCTATATCAAGAGATGATGAAAAAACGGGCAAAGATAGAACCTGCCGTGCTCAAATTTAAGGAATATAAGGGTGTAGTAGAAGAAATATTGAAACTTGAACCAATGCTCAATAACGAACCGGAACTTAAAGAAATGGTGGAAGAAGAGTTGCAAAGTTTGCAGGAGCGAAAAAAATCATTAGAGGAAAAATTACAAGAATTATTAACCCCCAAAGAAGAATGTCCTGAAGAAGAAATAAGGAATGTTATCATGGAAATTCGAGCAGGAACAGGAGGTGAAGAATCGGGATTGTTTGCCGCCGACCTATTTAGAATGTATAGTAAATATGCCGTTTCTATGGGTTGGAAATTAGAGATGTTTGATTCTAATCCTACGGGACTGGGAGGTTTTAAAGAGATTATTTTTGGTGTTGAGGGCGATAGGGTTTATCAAAAACTTATGTTTGAAGCCGGCACACATCGTGTCCAGCGTGTCCCGGTAACCGAGGCAAGTGGACGGATTCATACCTCAGCCGCTACAGTAGCCGTATTGAAAGAACCTGAAGAAGTAGAGCTCAAAATTTCACCAGAGGATTTGAAAATTGATACCTATAGGTCAAGTGGTGCCGGAGGACAACATGTCAATGTAACCGATTCGGCCATCAGAATCACTCACCTGCCAACTGGGCTTGTAGTTACCTGTCAAGATGAGCGTTCACAACATAAAAATAGGGCTAAGGCAATGCGAGTTTTGCGGGCAAGACTCCTTGAAATGGCTGAAATCAAAGCCCAAAAAGAATTGGCTCAGGAACGAAAATCACAAGTAGGCTCTGGGGATAGAAGTGAAAAGATACGCACTTACAACTACCCACAAAATCGCATTACAGACCACCGTATTGGCTTAAGTTTATACAAACTTGAAAATATTATGGATGGAGATCTGGATGAACTTATATCTGCCTTAATTTCAGCAGCAAAAGAGCAAAAGATAAAGTAACCATGCCAATCAGACAACTATTACTTGAAGCAATTAAATATCTTGAGGATAACCAGATTGATACGGCTGAAACTGATGCTATAATACTATTATGTGAGTTGACAGGTAATAGTCGGATACAACTTTACCTCAGTGATGATACCTCCCTGCCTGAAAATAAATTAACTCAGTATTGGCAATTACTTAAACGAAGGGCTTCCCATGAACCTGTTGCTTATATCTTAGGTAAAAAGGCATTTATGGACTGGGAATTTATGGTTAACCCGGATGTCCTCATCCCAAGACCAGAAACAGAGATTTTAGTAGAAGAGGTAATAAAAATCGGGAAAAAACTTGACTTTTCACCAGTGGTGGTTGATATTGGAACAGGGAGTGGGGCAATTGCCATTAGTTTAGCTTTAACCTTAAACCTAAAGGTATATGCCACGGATGCCTCTGTTTCTGCCTTAGAAACGGCTAAAATAAATGCCGCTAAATTAGGGGTCGTAGATAAAATTACCTTTGGATATGGGAATTTGTTTGAACCATTAGAGAAACTCAATATACAGAAAATAGTAGATGTGGTTGTTTCCAACCCCCCTTATGTGGCCACCTCGCAATGGGAAGAATTACCTCTGGATGTGCGGTTTGAGCCAAAAGTTGCCTTAGATGGAGGAGAGGAAGGATTAGCATTTTATGATAAAATAATCGTTGGCTCTTTAGATTATTTAAGAGAAGGTGGTTATTTAGCTTTAGAAGTAGGATATAACCAGGCACAAATAATAAAAGATACTATCTGGCAAACCAAGGAATTCAAGAAAATTAAAATAATTAAAGATTACCAGGGGATTGAAAGGGTATTGTTGGCCAGAAGGTAGGAAGGCTGAAGGGGGCAAGGGGCAGGTTCGTAGTAATCGCATTTATGCGGTTGTTTTTGCTGGATTTACCCGCTAAACAGGTGCACCTGGTAGCGGGTTACTACAAACGGTTGTAATGCGTCAGTGAATTGGGGAGAAATTGTTTAGCGGAAGGTGTATTCTGTTTTAGCGGGGTGAACTTCACACACCCCGAACCCCTCTTATTAGACTTATCCTTACCCACAAGTAGAAGTCTCTCGGATAAAAGCAGAAAAGGGAGGAAGAGGAAGAGTCAAGGCTAAAGCCTCTGTTTCCTTTGTTGTGCGTCCCTCCGTCATAAATGGCGGAGTTATTAGGGAGAGATAGAATTAACTTTGTTTTTTAGAGTAGAAGACAAATAACTCCGCTCTTTAGAGTGGAGGAGCAAGGGAAACCGCCCCAATTGGGCTTTAGCCCTGAATAGAATTTAGCAGGAAAAAGATGTGGGTAAGGATTAGCTTATTAGAGGGGAATACAGAAAATCCCCTCTTGAGAGGGGGCAGGGGGGTGTATCTTTCCTACCTATAGAAATTCCCCCAAATCACTGACCCATTACATATTTTTGTTGACTAAAACTATAATCATATAGTATAATTGTAGGGAATAATTCAAATTGACCCAAAAAGGATAATTTAAGGGAACCAAATAACCTTGAAAAATAAAGGAATTACACAAATGGAATAAAATACAT
>SBAY01000028.1 GCA_005239945.1 Nitrospira sp. | reverse complement strand
TTTGTGGAATTTTGTGTTTTGGTGATTTTGTGGCATATCTTTCCCTTTTTTGCTTTGGGGTGAATTTTTTTTGATTGACACCTTCATAAAATGACGAACATTTGTTTTTACTGGATTCTCTTGGGATAAAGTTTTTTTAACGGGATTTTCTTCCCCTTATTTTATAAGGGTTCAGGGATTTCCCGAATGCCTCTTTTGGGTCCGAGTGTAGAGCAGTTATTAGTCAAAACTTCTCATCGGATGCCCGAACTTGTTCGGGAGAGAAACCTCAAACTCGTTGAGGCTTCCAATTCCTTTGTGTGGAAAACTTCGGATGAGAACTTTTGGCTAATAGGTGCTATAAAATTTGTGGGTAAACTTATTGGTGGGAATTTCTACAGGAAAGATACACACCTCCTACCCCCTCTCAAGAGGGAATTTAGGCATGTCCTTCGTTTTACCCATAAATTCAAATACCATAACTACTACTATAATAGGTATACTAACCAAAGCCAACAAGGTGATAATCCAACCGATTTGTTCGGCTAAACCATCTTCGTATTTTAATTTGACCAGATAATCCTTTCCTTTTGGTAATTCGATTTTTATTAATCCCAATTCATCTTGCTCGATTTTTAACCGGGTATTGCCCAGATACGCCTTCCAGAGCGGGTAATAAGATATTTTCACCCGCAGGGTTGAGGTTTGTTTTGCCTCAAATACCTTAAGGTGAATCTCATCCATTTTACCCTTTATTACCCGGGCATTAACCTTAGCCGTATCATAATCTAAGAGGCAAGCCTTGTATCCAACAACATTGAATAGATGAAATCTGCCTATTTTTATCCGCAGGGGAAAATATTCAGGATGAGATTTAAAGAAGGCAAGCACCTTGTTCTCATATTTACCAACGACGATGGTGGTTATATTGAGCAACTTACATATTTCATGCAGTCTTTTCTCCTCGACTCCTTCGTCATATCTCATCCCAAAGATAGAATTATTATCAAACACCTCGGCAAAGTCCGTATTTTTATCCTGCCTGCCGCCATAATAAAGATAATTAGCCATTGGGGTATGTGTCGTCGGCACACCACCAATAATTTCCCGACCAATAAGAATAGGGGTCATGGCAAAGATATGGGTGTGATATGCCCCTTTCATTGGGCGAGAGGAAGAGGTAAAAAGAATTCTGCCAGGAGGAGAATCCTTTAGTTCCTCGAAGATTTCGTTCATTTGATAACACCTGGCAAAGTTATCATAATAGGCAATACTTCCAGCCGTATATGAGCTTTTAGACGGCAGATTCATAAAAGGCAGGATTAAAATAATTATTAACACAAAATAAAGAAAAATAGCGGCTAAGACGGTTTTCCTTTGGGCACAGATACATTCTATCCCCACAGCGGAGAAAATAAGTATGGCAAAGAAGAAATTATCCTTTAATCG
Source organism: Nitrospira sp. (assembly GCA_005239945.1). Classification (GTDB taxonomy): domain Bacteria; phylum UBA9089; class CG2-30-40-21; order CG2-30-40-21; family SBAY01; genus SBAY01. The sequence goes on along the minus strand of SBAY01000028.1, from coordinate 2,941 downwards.
GGTAGGCTCAAATAATTCGAGCTTGAAAAAATAACTTGTCAACATAAGGATGAGCATTAATGGTGGTAAAGCGGCAAGTGGTGTAATTTTTTTGGCAGAGGTATTTACCATAGAAATCAGGTATAATAAAATAAATGGGGTTAAAACCTTAATCCAGGAATACACCTCGTTAATAGAAAAGTCCCAGAGAAAATCACGGCGTAAAAACTCCCGATGGACAAAGGCAGGTAATATCCAGAAGGCAGAAAGAGCCAGGGATAAAATTAATATAAGTATTAACCACCCAACCCAAACAAGTTTGGGCTTCCCAGAAGAAAGGATAGGGAGATTAAAAATAAAAAGCAATATTATCCCAAAAAGGGGTAATAAACTATCCCAGGGGTGTGTCAGCAGGCATAATCCCAATATCAAGCCTGTGCATAACGCATATTTCAATTTATGTTGAGCCTCCAGGCAACATATCCCGAAATAAAGAATAAGAGGTGTAAGCCCCACGGCTAATCGCATATTCAATAGTCCAATGACCATTCCACCTTCAACATCACCACCGATGGTAATATGAGAATAGAGCATCATAATAAGAGCGCCCAGTGTAGCACTAATTCGACTTATACCTAATTTTTTGTAAAGTAAAAGGCTGGTAAATCCTGGTAGGTAATAGGCAAAGATAAGCAGGAATTTATAGATTATTTCTAGCGGTAAAAGATGAAAGGTGAGAAAATCGATTATTGCTCCAAAGATAACAAAACCAGGTGGGTAAAGGGATAGACTCGGCTCACCACAATTTATAAATGGATTCCAGTAGATTAATTTATGAAAAACAGGGAGATTTATTCTTAATGTATCCCAGAGATACTGAATTCTCATAGGGTGGTCATTAACAATATAAAAATCCCACTCTCCCCAGAATCCCATACAAAAACAACCGACCAGTAAAATTAATAAGCCGGGTAAGATTAAAGGTTTTCTATCAAGCCACTTTTTCATCATTCTTTATATTTATACCATAACTCGGCTAAAAAGTCAAATATAAAAAATGTTTGACAAAATCTTAACCCTTGTGATATAATTGTAAGCGTTCAGCAGTCAGATCTAACAGGTAGTGTCAAATAAAATATGAAAGAATATGAAAGAAACCACAGAGGGCATGGAGGAAACCACAAAGAACACAAAGATAAGGAAGTGTTTTGCTATTAATTAATTAAAACCTTTGTGAACTTTGTGGTTACTCTGTATTCTCTGTGGTTAGTTTTTGACATTACCTTCCAAATAGAAGGGAGAATAAAATGTTGACAACCCAAACTATTTTACAAAATGTTAAAAGAATTAAACAGATAGAAGATATTGTATCTCTTAATAGTTATGTGAACTTCCTTCTCTATAAAGAGGGATATAACCAGCAAACAGAATTGGGACAGGATATCATTCAGGGATTAAAAGAGGTAGTAGAAGGTAAAACTTATAAAATTACCTCTGCAAAAGATGTTTTAAGGGTAGCAGAGCATGCCATATAATTTCGAAATTACAAAGTATTTTGCGAAAGATTTCAAGGAATTGAGTAAAAAAATAAAGAGGTGTAATAATTAATGTATAAAACTATAGAAGGTATTTATGAAAATAATGCGGTAAAAATCTTTGAGCCTGTGTTAATACCGAAGCCTGTTAGAGTATTGGTGACTTTCGTAGACTCAGTCCCTTTTGAAGAAAAACAGTTAGGTTCAGCAGAAATTGTGGCTTTAGCAAAAGAGCGCGCCCAGAATTTGAAAAAAAAAGGTATTTCACGAGAAGCTATCTTCAACCATTTAGAGACAATTGTTGAAGAAATTCGACAGGATGCAATATACCGTGGAGTTGCTTTGAATGAAGCAGAAATTACCGAGTAGTTCTGTACTAACAAGAGTAGTATTTGACACCAATGTATTTATAGCTGCTGCTTTGTCAAAAAGTGATAGAAGTCCAAACAAAGAACTTATTTCTCGCTGGAAGGCAGGAGAATTTCAGTTAATTATTTCTAATGGTATTCTCAAAGAAGTTGTTGAAAAACTGATAATTATAAGGAATAGGCAAGGATAAAGTTATATCTTTACTTACTGATTTTTTTCTATTAGCAGATTGGGTAGAGGTAAAGTCAGGGGAGATTAAAAACTTGATTCCAAAGGACCCTACTGATAATGAGATTATTGCCTGTGCTTTGATAGGTAAAGCAAACTTTTTGGTCACCTACGACCCTCATTTTGGTATCTTAGGTAAAAGATACCAAGGAGTTTATATTATGGAGCCCCTGGAGTTTCTGGTGTTCATGAGACAACAATTGCGATAGATAAAATTATGATTTCTATAAGGTGAAAAACTAATGAATATAGAAAACTATCCTTATACCAGTAAGAATAAGAGGTTATTTCAATCTCCGAGAGAGAAAGACTTTTTCTCTTCGGGGATAGAAGCGTATTTTGGGGAAATTCGGGAGACATAATACTAAATTTTTAGAACAAAAGAATAATTTAGTATTGTGTCCTCCGAATTAGTAATTAGTCCCCCGAATTAGTACAGAATGAGCAAAAGAGAAGGTAACATTAAAATGCTCAAAAATCAAATTCCTATCAGTAGTAAAAGATTTATTATTCTCATTTTTGCTGTGGGATTAGTCACAATCTTTTTGTCAATCCCTCAAATAACATATTCGGCCTCGACTCAGATAGCTTATGGAGACCTTATTGAAGCTTCCATAGATTCCGCTGGAGATTCGGATGCCTACACTTTTCAGGCCTAAGCTGGAGATAGAGTGATTATTCGGATGAATCGTACCTCAGGGGCTGTAAATCCTTACCTGGAGCTTTTTGATTCAAATGGAAGTCGCATCACGACAGCGGGACCTGAACCCTGGCCCGCTTATGATCGGGCTCAAATTCTGGATCTGTCTCTGACCAATACAGGTATTTAC
>SBAY01000125.1 GCA_005239945.1 Nitrospira sp. | reverse complement strand
TACCGAAGAGCCGTGTGAGGGAAAACCTCAAGCACGGTTCTGTGAGGGGCATTAAGCAATTAAAAGGAGGTTGTTGAATATGTCTACTCGACAAATAAAGGGATTAAGTAATTACAAAGGATTTGGATTCCGAAAAGACTGGTTAGAGCATTTTATTAAACTTGGTGATGATTTATGGAACACCAATACATTAGGTGTTCCTAAATATGTTGCGTTGAAAATTTGGTTAAGAGAATCAGAACTAACTGAAAACAATACACTTACTCCTTCAGGAACAGTGATCTGCGAATGGGGTGCGAACGATATAAAAACCTGGGCTATAATTTTAAATAATCTTGCTTATAATTCAAATATCATTAAATGGTATATACAAAACACCGAATTAGGAAAGGCTTATTCAATGGAAGAAATTTTCATCATACTTGGAGATAATTATTCTTCCTCGACAAAGGAGAATGGAATAAAATCATTGAAGGAAACCTTCCGCTACTCCCCTATCGGCACGGAGCTTGGAGTTGGAATATGTGAGATTAAAGGCAATGCGGTTGTATCCATCACACGCAGACCATGGGCAAATCCCGAGCCGCTTGTTATTTTGTATTCACTTTACAAATTTGCTGAAAAGAGTGATGGTTATTACAGCTTTACCCTTTCTTATCTTTGTGATGAGACTATTGAAAGGGTTGGAATTAGCCCGATGCAGATTTTTGGTATTACTAAAGAAACCATGAAGGACAAACTTCAAAGCCTTGCTACCGATTACAGGGAGTTCATTAGTATTTCCTTTAGTAAGGATTTAGACAATATTGACCTTAAAAAAGACAAGACCTCACTTGATGTGCTGAAACTATTTTAAACCTAATTTTGTAAAAGGAGATGATTGTTATGCCAAGACCGTATGGAGATTATTTAAGGCTTAACAAGGATTTTGTGCCGGTTTTTAACAAATATGCCGACCAGAGACATCCGGAGTATTGGAAAACCTTTTACCCACACGATACCTTTAAAAAAATTCTGGGCGATTTGGTGAGTTCTCTTGAGGGTGCGACTGCCGAAAATAGAAAGCCGCTCTGGATTTATGGCGCCTATGGAACCGGTAAATCCTTTGCGTCTTTTACCTTAAAACATATTATCGAAGAAAAAGAAGAAAATGTTCGCAGTTACTTTGATAAATACAACATTTCCGAAAGCCTTAGAAAGCATCTTGAGGGCGTAAAGAGTCGAGGTGATATTCTTGTCGTTAATCGTGAATCCTCATCGGACATAATAGGTGATAACCATCTTTTTACTGCGGTGCAGGAATCGATAAAAAAGACATTGAGAGAAAAGGGCTATACATATTTTGGCGGCAAAACCCTTTATGATAATATACTGGACATCATTAAAGACCCCGACAATGCCTTTAATTTTAGAGGGGCTTTTAACAAATACAAGGAAAAGTTCACCGACTATGCAGATGTCGAAAGCGTTATTTCTGACCTTGAGGATTTAGGTGCGGACAAGTGCCTGGAGTTGTTAGAGCGTATTATGGAAGTTGCGGATATTTCCGGCTTTAATTTTGCCAAAACTGCTGATGATGTAGCTATGTGGCTCGAGGATATTATTAAGTCCAACAATCTATATTCTATTGTATTTATATGGGATGAATTCACCGAGTATTTCCAAAAGAATCTATACTCAATAACTGGTCTGCAGAACCTTGCCCAGTGTTCTGTTAAAATCCCATTTTATTTTCTCTTGATAACCCATAAAGCCCACGAGCAGTTTATTCATGATACAGATAGACGAAGAATATTGGAAGCCCGCTTTAAAATGAAAAAAATAGAAATGGCTGATACGACAGCCTTTATGTTAATGCGAAATGCCATTGAGGTTGAACCGGATTTGAGTGAAGAATGGAATAATATCATCCCTAATCTTTGGTCTAAGGTAGAAAGAACAGTTAGAAACACGATAAATGAATATTCTGAGGATATAAAAAATGAAGACCTGAAAGGGTTATTGCCTATGCATCCTTATGCGGCATTTATATTGCAGGATATATCCTCAAAAATAAGCTCAAATCAACGCACTATGTTCCAGTTTTTGTGCGGGGACCCGAATGATGCAAATGAAACAACAAAACATAACTTCCGTTGGTTTATTGCCGGGCATGATGTTAATAAATGGGCTTATCTGACCTGCGATTATATCTGGGATTATTTCTTTGAGTTTGACAATGTTGACCTTGATGATAAAGCAAAAAATATGCTTATCCATTACAATAACTTTGTCAGGCAATGCGAAAACGAGAATGAGAAGAGGATATTAAAGGTTGCCTTGCTTTTGACTGCCATTCAGAGGGAAAGAGGGCGTGGGACTACAACCCTTTTAAGACCAACGCTCTCAAACATATCCGCTGCTTTTGCAGGTACTCCTATTGCTGATAATATATTTGATATTATGAGTAAATTTGTGAAAAAGGGTGTGCTTGGCAGTATGCCGGAGGGGACTGACACCCTTTATGTTACCCAGTCGCAAACTATGGATGAAGAACGCTATAATGAGATTAAAAACAATCTGGGAAACAGGTTATCTTTTGAAAATCTCATTTCCGATGAAAACTATGCTATAGCTAAAAATTTTTCACTTACCGGATATGCCTGTTCACGATTTAAGACTGTTTGTGCGACACACAGGAATCTTAAAACAGAACTTGCAAAGATAAAAGATTTAGATTCAAACATGGTGCCGCTTGTTTTTATGTTTGCTAAAACCGAAGAAGATTCGGGAATAAATTATTCGGCAATTCAATCCACTCTAACAGAGCAACAACGAGAGATAGTGATTGTTGATATATCAAGTCAGCCTTTAACCTATCTTGAATATGGGAATTTTATTGATTGTAGGGCAAAAGCTGAGTATTTTTTGAAAATTGACCAAAATCAGGTACAATTAAATAATAGTCAAGCTAAAACAATTATTGATACCTGGAAAACGAAAATAAATAGCACGCAAATAACGCTATACTCCCAAAATATTGCACCAATTCAGTTAATAGGAATAGGACAACAGTTCAGCCTGCGTCTTAATGAAATCAATGCTAAAATCTATCCCTACGGACTTGAATCTATTACATCAAATGATAAGATATTCTCGCCATCCGGGTATAAAGAAACCGTTCCTGTTATGGGCATGGATAAAATAGAAATATCGGCAAACTTTAATTATTTACAAGTTTTCAAGAAAGACATGGAAAAGGCCAATATTTGGAATAATGCGGAATATTTTAAGACTATGCCGGCACACACCTTATCAAAAATGAAGATTGCGGTAGAGAGTTTGATAGATGAAAACTTTAAGGCAAAAAGCAGTGTGGCGATAATTGATATTTGGAATGTATTAAAGGAAAAGCCATTCGGTTTATTAAGCTGTATCGGTTCTGCCTTTGTTATGGGCTTTTTGCTCAAAGAATATGCAGATTCCGGTTACTATAAGAAAGACAATATTAGTAATAATGTGCCTCTTACTCACGACAATCTGGCAGATATGATTGTCGGCATAATCAAGGGGTTAAAGAATGCCGATAGCCTTTATATTGTCCAGATGACCGAGGAGCATAAGCAGTTCTGTAAGTATTCAGGTGAGATTTTTAGGCTTTCATCGGATAAGCAGAACTCTATACAGGATGTTATGAAAGGTATAAAGGTAGCGTTGCCAAATACCGATTTCCCACTTTGGACACTTAAGTATTATATCCAAAAACATGATGACTTAGGACTGGCCATAGAAACAATACCGATTATTGATTTGTACTGCAAATTTGTTTCTGTTAATAAAGAACCTGGTCAGGATGAAACCAAAATAGCCGAAGAAATTGTCAGATTATTTAAAAAAGACGCCGGAATTAAAGAATATCTAAAAAATATGTTTAATGGCAACAATCTGAAAACAGGAATGGATTATTATATTTCCGAACGCAACCCCCAACTTGTGTCTCTTGCTAATGGTCTTGGAGCAGGTAAGGCGTATATTGGTGAAATAAAAAACAAACTCGCTGCTGATTCGTCATGGCTTTGGGAAAAAGGAGATATTGATAATCGAATTGAAGAGGTTTATTTAGATTATAGGCTGGTTGATGCGATTAATAAAATACTTTTTTCGCCTGTATCTAAATTGGATGATGCGGCTAATGCTATCAGAACTAAAATGGGCGCAATTAAAATGCCTTATGAGTTTTTCAAGAGCTATTATCTGGAGATTGACAAACTGTTTAAAAATTTAATTGATGTCTATGAGACGAGTAACTTTAAGGAAATAAACAAAGAAGCATTTCTGACCGAATTGGAGACTAATGCAGAGGGGTTTAACAGCTTTTATTCAAAGCAACAGCAGGTATTTAAGATTGGAATGAATGCATTGGTGGGGACAGAACTGCCTGATGAAGAAATAGATTACTTATATTCGCATACTGACTCAAAGGCAATACTTAAACCATTGGAGGATTATGAACAAGCATTAAACCAGGCATTAGCAGAGTATCAGAAAAATAAAAAATACAACGAGCTTCTGGAAAAATGGAACTCGGTTTCTAACACTAAATCCCCTGCAAGGTGGTCGCTTGACAACAAAATACCTATCCTTTGTATGTTCACTGATGATGTTCAAGAGGCAAAGCAAGTGTTTGATATTATCAATGAAGGCAAAGCGACAACCAGCGATGATAAAATCGAGAAAGCAATAGCATTTTTAAATACCAATAAAGCCGTCGGATTATTAAATAATATGGGTAGATGCAATATGGTATTTAAAAGCTATGTTTGCGGCGAATATGATTTACTGCTATCGGATGTTGAAGAGATAAAAGAGCTGTTGATTAAGCGGCTTGGCAATAATGTATATGACTGGTTTATACAAAAGGATTCTATAGATAAGATTATTAAAGAAATAGCGACTGAAAGATACAATACTACCTATTATAACGAAGTCTTTAACAAAATAGATAAATTACCCCCGGAACAGGCAAAGAAATATTTGAAAGACTTAATTAAAAATGAGCCGTTGGTAGGCATTAAGATTATGAAAAGTTAAACAAAGGAAGGGGCAAAGTGAATATTCCTACAATTGAACAATTTGAGCGTTTTATAGATGATGATATGAAACGAAAGGAATTGCGAATATTTCGTTTAATAAATATAGAAAGCCTTAGCTTATGGGTTAAGGTAAAAACCCTTCTTGCCCAAAAATGTCATACTCAAATAAAATTGTCAAGGTTTTGTGATGGTGATGACCTGACCCCGAAAATAAATAGATTGTGTGCCAAATTAGAGGCTATTGCCGATAATACTTTGCTTTTTCCTCTTTCAGAACATTTGAGGATAAATAATACCAAAAGCAGTGAAATACTTAGTCAAATTATGAGTATTGAGTATAAGAATGATGTTTATTCAAAAGGCATCCATGTTTATATACCAATGTATCGAATGAAGGATTGCTTGCAGAAGTTATTGAAACAAGACAGCCGCTTAAATGACAATATCATTTTCCTGGAAACCCAAGATAGGAATGACGATTATTCCCTGACAATAATTTCAAGAGATATTGATATAGACATCAAGGGGCACATTATTGCTGGATATAAAAATTATCTTGAATATTGGGAGGATAATCCGGCAAAGCCCATTATTTTGTATACGGATAACGCCAAATATTATAAGAAATATGTCTTTGCAGATAATGTGAGGGTGTTTGTCAATGCCTTTGATATTATTAAGTTCCATAACCTGTTGCCGTATAATATCGAAGAGGCAATGGGAGAGGATTGGCAATGGAATGAATTACTTATAAAAATGAAATCCGGAAGTGGTATAACTGCTTTGCTCGAAAAGCTGTTAGATGTTGTCAGGGTAGATGTAGCACATCTACTATCAAAATGGAAAGATGGTGGAGAGTTTGAAAAATGGCTGATCTGGTTATGGCTTAAATTTGAAGCGAAAACCGGCTATTTATATTCGGTTATGAGCAACAATACGAATTATAAAGAGTTGTTAAGGGATATAGTTTGCGGTATATTTAACCTCAACGCCAAGGATAAAGATGTTTATTTGGAGCGCAGGAATTTAATGGAAGTTTTGCAGGTAGAAGAATTGATGTCGCAGTTTTGGACGCAGATAGAAAGCATTAAGGATGATGAAAAAATATACTATCTCACAAATTGCACTAAGAGAGAAAGGGAACAAATAATCAGTATTATAGGAAAAAGAGAAATTGATAACAACCTGGTGGTGGAATATGTGTACCCAAGCCTTTATGCCTATATGAGTGAATATGTCCTTGAAGATGAGTTGCTTACCACTTACTTCAAAGAATATAAACTGCAAAAACTACAAAATAGATTTACCGATGAATTTGTAGAAAAGGTTTCGGAGATTGCCGTACAAAAAGGCGTTTGGTGGAAGATAAAACCGAGAAATAGTTATATCAACGATGCTTATACGAACAATGCGTTTATATACTGGGTTGATGCACTTGGGGTAGAATATTTAGGCTTAATACAAACCCTGTTAGATGATAAATATAAGGGTATCTATTATGAAATAAACATTGGATACGCAGAGATTCCGACTGTTACTGAGTTCAATAATGACTTTATTGTAGGCAGGAATTATGATGTGACAAGAAGATTAGATGACCTGAAGCATAAGGGAAAATATCCCTTATGCATTGAAGAAGAATTGCGATTAGTAGAAGATGCAATTAAGGTGGCTATTCAAAAGCTGGATGTATTTGACAGAGTGATTATCACTTCTGACCATGGTGCAAGCAGGGGTGCGATACTGCATCAGGGAACCGTATACAAATCAGACGAGATTGCAAAAGTTGAAAGATTTGGCAGGTATTGTATTCAAGCAGATACACAGTATGAGAATCGGTATGCGGGTTGTATCGATAAGGATGAATATCATATTTTCGCAAACTACGACCGATTTAGTATTAGTGGTAATGAGCAGAGTGAAATACACGGTGGTGCTACTCTTGAAGAGGTATTAGTGCCAATCATAGTCTTATCTAATACTTCGTTAGAGCGAAGAGTAATTATTACACCGCTTTCAACTGAAATCAAACCCAGAGTCGGTGAATTGCCAAAGATTATGTTTAAGGTTGATAAGCAGTTTAAGGAATTATTTGCAACGGTTGATGCAAAGAAATATGTTTGCCATAGAGAAGCTGACTATTGGTATTTTGAGTCGGAGGTAGGCAAGAAAGAGCGTTATGTAGCAAAGATATTAAGCAAGGGTAATATTGGTGAATTTGAATATAAAATCATAAAAGGTCGGACTGACAATAAAAAATTTGATATTTAGCAGGTAATGTTATGATGACTGACAAATTGAAGAAATATTTCCCGGATATGCTGGTTTATAAATCGCCGGAACAAGGCAAGTTTTTTTCAACATTAAGCCTACCTTCTTTTATGAGGGACTGGCTGTTGATGAAGTTTGCCGATGAGAATGGGAAAATTGATAAGCAAGAGGTAGCCGCTTATGTAAAAAGAGTTATTCCCCAAAAGGAGCAGTGGGAAGAAATAAAGTATAATATGACAAGAAATATGCAAAGTGTGCGTTTTCTTGCAAAGGTTAAGATTGAGATTGATATTGCGACAAGACTGGCGTATTTTTCGTTACCGGATTTTGCTGCGCCTAAGAAAAAAGATGAAGCGGTTGTTGAATGGAATGTTGTTGAGTCCAATAAGGATTATCTCTTATCCCCCAATGAGGTTTGGGGTATTGTAGAGCTTATTTGCGACACGAAATCGGATTCAACAAAGGCTAAAAATATTATCAAGATGACCGATTTTAGGCCATTCTGTCCATATAATATTGAGATTGATTATTATATGGAGGCTCGTGACCAGTTTACAACAACAGAATGGATAGATGTGCTGCTTGCTGCTATTGATTATAATCCGAACGGCTATACCGGCGAAGAGCAAAAAATGGCAATGCTCGGCAGGCTCTTGCCTTTTGTGGAAAAAAGGGTTAATCTAATTGAGCTTGCACCAAAGGAAACGGGAAAATCATATCTGTTTTCTCAAATAAGCAAATATGGGTGGCTTGTTAGCGGTGGTAGTATTTCAAGAGCAAAGATGTTTTATGACCAGCAGAAGAGAATTGATGGTCTTGTCTCCCATTATGATTATGTTGCCTTTGATGAAATACAAAGCATTTCATTTCCAGATAAGAATGAAATACAGGGTGTATTAAAAGGATATTTGGAAAGCCCAACAGGTGAATATCGAATCGGCAATTACAGAGGCATTGGTAAATCAGGGTTTGTTTTGCTTGGTAATATTGATGAGAGCATGATGAATGTCAATATAAATATGTTTATCAACCTGCCAGATATTTTCCATGAGTCAGCACTTATTGACCGTTTCCACGGGTTTATCAAAGGCTGGGAGATTCCAAAGATGAAGGAAAGTCTTAAGGCAAACGGATGGGCTTTGAATGTCGAGTATTTTTCGGAAATAATGCATTTACTTAGAAGTGAAATGATTTACAGGGCAATTGTTGACGAGGTGTTAGATGTTCCAAAACATGCTGCTACAAGAGATACAGAGGCAATAAAAAGGATTTGTACCGGCTTTATGAAGCTGATATTCCCGAATATCAGAGATATAAGCAAGCTGAATATTGAAGAATTTGAGCATTATTGTTTGCAACCGGGTCTTCGGATGAGAGGTATAATTAAAACACAACTTGGTATTATTGATACGGAATTTAGAGGTAAAACCATACCGGATATAAAGGTAAAGGATGGGCTAAAGGGGTAAAAAGTATTGAAAGAGATTGCCTGCCATTTATGCAGTAATAAGCTGCATAAAGACCATGTAGCATTAAATAAAAAATTGCTCAGCAGAAATCCTAACAAGTATTTCTGCCTTAACTGTGCTGCGGATTATTTAGGAAGTAGCGTCAATGATTTACTTGTTAAGATAGAGGAGTTTAAGGAGCAAGGGTGTATACTGTTCAGGTAATTGACTTAGCCTCAATGTAATCGGTCAGTTAAAGGGGAAAAAGGCTGAAGGTGTTTAGGCTGTAGGGAGGAAGAATAACCACTCCTTACTACCGACTGTCTATTGCTTCTTGCTTACTCCTTTCTCCCTTCATCCCAGTGGTTTAAAACCACCTATCTATACTAAACAGATTAACAAAGTGTGATTTTCGGGTAATCAGGTAATCAGGTTGTCGGTAAAGAAAAAGTATCTATTGGCTGTTACCGATTACCGATTACTGATTACCAATTGCTATACTTTTAACTTTTTACAGAAATTTATCATAAATTATGAAGCAATGGAGTATATCTTCAGCCTTTCCCCCTAATTAACTGACGCATTACACTTACAGGTATTCGTCAATCAAAAGTTTTAACTTTTCTTTAACCGTATGAGGGATTAATTCAGGCCTGGTGATTATCCCATCTTTAAGGGCTGTGGCGCAGAGACATTGACGAGGGGTATCCGGAATTTGGGCAATTACTGTTTTAAGCATTTGTTTGGCATGGGCTACATTTTTCATTAAATTATCCAGAACCATTTCTATGGTTACATCTGCCGCAGTTTCATGCCAGACATCATAATCTGTGACTAAGGCAATAGTTGCATAACAAATTTCTGCTTCACGGGCTATTTTAGCCTCTGGTAGATTAGTCATGCCGATAATATCAAGTCCCCATTGACGATATATATTAGATTCAGCTCGCGTAGAAAACTGAGGGCCTTCTATACAGATATAAGTACCTCCCTGAGTAATAGAGTAGCCTAATTCCTTACCTGCTAAAAAGAGTAACTTACTTAAAACCGGACAATATGGGTCGGCAAAACTAATATGTCCCACAGCACCCTCTCCAAAAAAGGTATGAGGTCTTGCCTTGGTGCGGTCAAATAGTTGGTCAGGAATAATAATATCCAATGGTTTTATCTCTTCCTTTAAACTGCCGACTGCACTTACACTGATTATTCGTTCAACCCCTAATGATTTTAAGGCATATATATTTGCCCTTGAATTTACCTCTGAGGGCAGAAGACAATGTCCTCTTTTATGTCTTGGCAAAAATGCCACCTTTTTATCCCCCAATTTACCAATGACAATATCGTCAGACGGTAACCCAAAAGGTGTATTCACCTGTCTTTTTTCAATCTCCTCCAATCCCTCCATCTGGTATAACCCACTGCCTCCAATTACACCAATACTTACTTTTTCCATTTGAATTCTCTCCTTAATTCATCTTTAAAAGCCTCTAATCGTGGTAGTTCTTCCCTATCCCTTTGCCTATTAGCAGACTTTTTACTTTCAATTATATCTTCAATCGAAGCACAAGGAAATTTATTATCAATAAGTTTGCTACGATTCATCGCTTTATCAAAAGATTCTATTCCATCAGGTGCAAATACTATATCAAGAGGAAATGGGCCACCTCTAATCTGAATAAAATCTTTTCCAGCAATTATTCCTTCTTCAAGCACTTTATCCATAGCAAATCCAAGTTCTTTTAATGCATCTCTAATTTTTTTGCAATTTTCCTCTGATTTTTTGGGAAATATATCTATGTCTTGAGTAGTCCCTGGATATCCATAGAGAATAGCACAACCTTTTCCAATAAAAAGATATTCCACTTTATGTTTATTAAAAATTTCTACCAATTCTATGAGTTTATTCAACATTTATAATACCCTAACCACCTCTGTAAATTTTCATTTGCCCAATTTTGATATTCGGCCATAGTATTAAATATTCGATAAATGGCATCATCCAGTATAGGGATTTTCATCGGAATAAATCCCAATTCAATGCGCTCTTCAATAGTGTGGGAAAGACCATCTACATAGTTCAACTTCAATTCTTCTTTCTCATTTAACTTACCAAAGCGATAAGAAAGTTTTTTCATCTCAGACCTTTTTTTATTCTTTACTTTTCAGCGTAACAATCTTGTTCTTGATTAACTCTGCCAAATCTCCCTGGGCATATATGCTTTGAGGATAAATTTTTTGTAGCCGTTCATAAACTGAGCAGGCTTTTTTGTAATCCCCTTGTTGTTCACAGCATTCTGCGACATGATATAAGGCATGCGGAACTAGGTCGGAAGCAGGAAATTCATCGGCTACCTTTTGCCACAATATTTTAGCCTGAGTAAAATCTTCCAGACCATAGAGCACTTCTGCCTTTCCATAGACGGCATAAACCGTCCAATAACTATTGGGGTATTCATTAATGAGCTTATCATATTGTTCGAGGGCAAATTTATACTCACCATATCCCTGGAATTTACGGGCATCATCATAAAGGATTTTTGCCTGCTCATCATTAAGCTTATTGGTAGCAGTAATAAGTGATTCCTGGGCGGCTTTAGCAAATTTAGTATTGGGGTAACTATCGATTATCTTTTTGAATTGCAAAATAGCCTGTTTTAAATTTCCTTGCTCATAAAATGTAGTCCCCAGGTTATATTCCTCTTCAACACCTTTTGGTGTGCCTATTTTTGCAATAGCAATTAAACTCTCATTTGCTTTCCTGGCATATTCGGTATCAGGATAATTTTCCTTTATATCCTCAAACCAATCCTTGGCACTTTTATAATCGCCTAATTCATAATATCGTTTGGCAATATCGAATTTACGCCTTACGCGCTCATTCTTCATAGTCTCCTGGGCAGAATTAATACCGGCTTGTGCCAGAGTGACATACTCGGTATTGGGATAGTCCGTTAGTATTTTCCGGAAGGTATTTATCGCCTCAGGATAATCCTTTTCTTGTAGTAATGAAAGTGCCTTTTTATATATCTTATAAGCTCCTTGTTCACCCTCTTTGGTTTCCAACTCAATCAATTTTTCTTCTGCCTCTTCTTTATACTTTGTTTGCGGATATTCCTTGACTATCTCTTCAAATCCCTCTTTTGCCCGGTCAAGTTTTTGTTCTTCATAGAGTTTTACTGAATCTTCCCACTTTGCTTTGGCGGATAAATAAGCCTTTTCTTCTTCAACCAGGGCAATAGCCTTGATGGCTAATTTGGCGTATTCACTTTCAGGGAATTCAAACACTACCCGTTTAAATTCATGGATTGCCTCATCATAATTTTTGTCTTTAAGTGCCATTTCCCCTCGTTCATATATTTTTGATGCCTTTTTGTATGAGCCGGCAATTAATTGCTCGTCAATTTTTGCCAATAATTCCTTTGCCTCATTTACCACCTCGCTTTGAGGGTATTTTTCAATCAATTCACTTAAGGTGTTTTTAGCCTCCCTATTTTTTTCCGCCGTATAAAATGATTTAGCGATAGATAATAATTCCTTTGCCTTTTTTTCGTTATATTCAAGTTTGATTTTTTCGATAGCCTTTTGTGAAGAGGTTACATATTTACTGTTCGGATATTCTTTGAGCATTCTTTCAAATGAAGAGATAGCCTCAATATCATTACCTAGGCGGTAATTACACCAGCCAATAGAATAAAGGGCATAATCAATATATTTACTTTCCGGATAATCGGCAACTACCTTCTTATATTCCTTGAGAGCTTCCTGGAATTTCTCTTGATAATAAAAGGATTCGGCTATTTTAAGCTGGGCATAATGGGCAAAACTACTTTTGGGGAATCTCTTTAAAAAATCTTTAAACAAAGAAATAGCTTGTTGATAATTTTTAGCCTCAAATGATTCTTTAGCCTTTTGTAATAGTTCATCTTCGGTTAGCTCGATTTGAGCAGTTTTAGGTTTCTCTTCACCTTCTCCTTTAGTCGTCGTAGGTGTTGCGGGTTTAGGAGACGGTATATATTTTCCCAGGTCGGTAAGATTATATTGAGCATATTCGGCATCAGGTGTATCAGGATAGCGGTCTTTTAGTTTGGTAAATACCTTTTTAGCATTGGCATAATCACCTGTTTTTTGAAAAGACTCCCCTGCCCTGCTCAAGGCTTGTTTTGCTATTTCTAACCCTGGATATAAATCGGCTACTTTTTCATAAAGGACTGCCGCTTTTGCAAAATCGCGCTGTTGAAATGAGCATTCAGCTAATCTAAATCGAACATCTGGAATTTTATCCCCCTGTGGATAAAGGTCTAAATATTTTTGGTAGAACCCATTGGCTTCATCAAAATTACCAGAGTTAAATGCACTCTCTGCCTGCTCATAAAGGGCTTTATCATTTACCGCAGGTGTTACCTCCTGAGACTGAACATTTCCACTTATCCCTATAAAAAACAAACAATATAAAAATCTTATGACTAATTTTTTCATTTATTCAATCCCTCCTCATATTTATATTTCAAGTGTATCCATAATAACATAGTAACTAATATTTTGTCAAGTAAATTTTATGAATGTTGGACCTGAAGTTTAAACATCAAATTTATAAGACATTTGGGGTAAAAGAATATTGGATAGTCAATCCCCAGGAAAAAACGGTCGATGTCTATATCCTAAAGGAAGGAAGAGACACACTCAAGGGTGTATATTTGAAAGAGAAGACGATAGAAGCAGGCATAATCCCGAATTTGAAGGTTGATTTAAGGGAAGTATTTTAAAGAAATTATTAAACAACGGTAACAATGGCTGATGTAGGACATTTGGGAAGGCATTTATAATCTATACAGGTAATGCATTTGGTGTAGTCAATTACCGCTAAAAAGTTTTCTACTTTAATTGCCTCGTAAGGACATTCTTTGACACAGATTCCACAACCAATACAACCAACACTACAAATTTTTTTAACCACTGGGCCTTTGTCCCGGGATTTACACCTAACTTTAACCTTTGCCGTCTCAGGAATCAATTCGATTATTCCTTTTGGGCAGGCTCGAACACATTGCCCACAGCCTGTACAAACTTCAGTCTTGACTACAGGTAATCCTCTTTCAGAAATAGCGATTGCCCCAAAAGGACATACGCGGACACAATTACCCATTCCCAAGCAGGCGTATTGGCAGGCCCTATCGCCGCCAAATAACAAATTAGCCGCTTCACAATCAACAATGCCATCATAGATATAGGCCTTTTCAGGCATTCCATAACAAAGGATATATGCCTTTACCCCTTCTATTTCCTTGACCTCTTTACCAGTAATTTCGGCAACTAATCTGGCTACCTCTGTTTTCCCTGGAATGCAAAGATTAGGAGAAACATCAGGGTTAGTCACTACCGCCTCGGCATAAGCCGCACAACCGGCAAACCCACAAGCACCACATTGACCTTTAGGTAAAACTTCCTCTACCTCATGCACACGGGGGTCAAGTTTTATCCTAAATTTAAGCTCAGCATAGGCTAATCCTAAACCCAAGATAAACCCTATAATACCCAGGGTTAAAATAATATTGATGATGATAATTGTCTGGTAGTCCATCTATAGTCCTCCCGCTAATGGTTTGACCATGCCATTAAAACCCATAAAAGCCAGGCATAACAATCCAGCGACAATGAAGGCAATCCCAAAACCCTGTAAAGACTTAGGTATGGGTGCTAATTCTAATTTTTCACGAATACTTGACATCAAGATTAAGGCTAAGGCAAACCCTACCCCGGAACCTAAGGCATTGACAACACTTTGAATAAGATTGAAATGATTTTCTACATTTATCAAGGGAATAGATAAAACAATACAATTAGTGGCAATCAATAACAGATAAATTCCCCACATCTTGTAATGGGTAGGCAGATGTTTTTTAATGACCATCTCCAATAACTGCACACAAGAGCCAATGACTATAATAAAAATTACAATTCGCAAGAATTCAATCTGTAAAGGCACGAGGATAAATTCATATATTGCCCAACCGAGTATAGAGCTTATAACCATAACAAAGGTTACTGCCGCACCCATAGAGATAGAGATATCCATCTTTTTTGAGATACCAAAAAAGATACACAGCCCTAAGAATTTTGTCAGAACAAAGTTATTAACTAAGGCGGTAGAGATAAAAATAGTAATGAGTTCTGCCATGTGTAGTCTCCTTTTTTAAATTTTGTCAGACCTCTCTGACCTGTCGGACTTGTCAGAGATTCTTGGTGAATCTTCTCTCGTACCAGTTAAAAAACCCCATCAATAAACCGACTAATAAGAATGCACCCGGTGAAAAAAGCATTATCAAGATGGGTTTAAAGTTTTGTCCCATAATGTTATATCCAAAAACAGAACCACTGCCAAGTAATTCACGGATAATTCCAAGCAATACCATAGCTAAAGCAAACCCCAGCCCCATGCCTAAACCATCCATAAGGGATTTCCAGACGGTATTTTTCGAGGCAAAGACCTCAGCCCGGGCTAAAACAATGGCGAAGACAACCATTAAAGCAATAAATATCCCCAATGATTTGTGTAAGGCAGGCACATAAGCATGGAGAAACGCCTCAACCATGGTTACCAGGACGGCAATAATCGTTAAATAAGCCGGTATCCTGATTTTAGGATGAATAAGATTTCTAACAGAGGAGATGATAACATTCGATGAGGTAATTACAAATAAAAGGCATAACCCCATACCTAAACCATTAAATGCCGTATTTGAGACCGCCAGAGAAGGACACAAGGCCAGGGCTAATCTAAAAATAGGGTTTTCCTTGAATATACCATTTAAAAATATCTTCAGCACTTAAAACCTCCTTTGGATTACCTCCTCTCACAGGTATCAGGTTTATTTTTGGATAATCCGTTTTAACTCCACTAATCCTTTTTTCACTGCCTCGGTTACGGCTTTAGAGGAAATGGTAGCCCCGGTAATTGCCTGAATCTTATCCGCAGTTGGTGTTTTCACCACCTCTAAACTTTCCACGCATTTACCTTTGAATTGATTACGAAATTCATCTTCTTCTATCTTACTTCCCAGTCCAGGGGTTTCTTTATTAGTCAGCACATTTATCCGGACAATCTTAAATTCCTTATTCACACCTGCCATCACCCAGAATGCACCGCTATAACCTTCAGCTAAGCAAGAGATGACATAACCAACCGTCTCACCTTTGGCATTTAGTCCTTTAAAAAAACCTTGTTTGATCTCTTTGAATTGGGTAGCAGACAACAAAACCGATAATTGAGCCTGTAATTTAGCCTCTTTTTCTACCTCCTCGATTTTAGGGGCAGTAATAAAATTAGTTGCGGCTAAGATAGTCCCTCCAACCAAACAAATAAGCATTAAATTAATGCCAATTTTAATAATATCTTTTATCATTTCTTAACCACCCCAAACGGTTTAGGTTTAATATATCTATCGATTAACGGTGTCAGGGTATTCATCAAAAGAACCGCATAGCAAACACCTTCTGGGTAACCTGCTTTGGCACGAATAAGCACCACCAAAGCCCCAACACCAATACCAAATATCAATTGCCCTGTTTTAGTTACCGGCGAGGTAACCATATCGGTAGCAATAAAAAATGCACCGAGGATACAACCACCCGATAAAATCGCAAATAGTGGGTCACCACCAGTCATCCAGCTTAGTAAGGCAATCGTTCCCAGGAAACTAACCGGGATATGCCAGGAGATATATTTTTTATAGAATAGATAACAGGCGCCCACGAGTAAAAGAAGACAGGATGTCTCTCCCAAAGAGCCCCTGACATTACCAATAAAGAGGTCGGTGTACATAGTAGTCCTATTTCCGAAGAACTCCACCACCTTGCTAAATCCTTCTTCTTTTAAAATCCCAAGCGGGGAGGCACCTGTAACCCCATCTAATGGTGATGTCCAGGTGGTCATCTCAACCGGCCAGCAGATTAACAAAAATGCTCGACCAATCATTGCCGGGTTAAAGACATTCCAACCCAAGCCGCCAAAACATTGTTTAGCAATAGCAATAGATACAAAGGAGCCTACGGCAGGCAGCCAGAGCGGCACTGACGGTGGAATACTGAATGCCAATAAAATACCGCATGTTACAGCACTGCCATCGGAAACAGTCACCGGTTTTTTAAACAAGAATTTCTGGATGACTGCCTCAGTAATGACCGCACTTATTACTGAAGATAATACTACCCCTAAGGCATAAAGCCCAAAGAAATAGACTGCCGCAATCAAAACAGGTAACAGGGCAAGATTCACCCCCCACATTATCCGTGGGATTGAGTCACTATCCTTAATATGAGCTGAAGTTGAAACGACTAATTTATCCATATCTTCTCCTTATGTCGTCAAAATTCCTTACTTGTCAGGTTTAAATTTTTTCCCTTGACCTTCACATTTTCCCTGAGTTTTTTCACTAATCATTGTTCGTGCAAACTCTAAAAACTCCCTTATTGCTTTCTTAGGTTTATCACTTATATAACTTTCCTTTACATTCTCATGTTTTTCAAAATGGAAGTGTTTTGGAAAAGTAGAGATATGTTCCCAACTTCCATCTGGAATATTATCATGCCGATAGATTCTACCATCCTTTTCTTCTCTTTCCCAATGATAGCTATACCTCTGAATTTTACTTTTAACTGAGTAGAAAATATCAATATAAGTAGAGTCATAAAGATTTATTCTTAACTTTCGTCCAACATATTCTGTAAAATCCACAATATCAGAATACTCTATCTCTGCGATATTTCTTAATGTGTTATAATCATACATTTATAATCCTGCCAGAATTTTTTCGATTTCCTCAATTTCTGATTCAATATTATCCAGTTCAAAGAAATCTTCCCAACTATCTTTTTCTGCTAACATCTTTTTTTTGTAAAGTTGTTCCATTTCTTCTGATGTAGCAATTCCATACTTTTTGACAATGCTAAATTTTTGTGCCTTCAACCTCTGAAGTTGTCTTATAAGGTATAATCTTAAACTTTCTCTTTGTAAGTCTTCCACCTGTGATTTAAACAAAACAGACGCTATTTTGTATGCCCCTTTTATTGATTTTGTCTTTGCACCCATTATCAAGCACTACCTTTTACTTCTTACTTATTTTAAATTTACCCAATTTAATAAAATGCACCAATGAGCGATTAGAAGGGCAGACATAACCACAACTACCACATTCGATACAATCCAACAAATGGTATCTTTTCGCCTCATCGAACTTGGCCCGTTCAACTAAAATGCCCAGCATATTCGGCATCAATCTCATTGGGCAGACCTCTATGCATCGACCACATCTGATACAATCCCTCGGATGAGAGAGATTAACCTCTTTTTTGGGTAAAACCAATATTCCTGAGGTCCCTTTTATCACGGGCACATCCGTAGATTTTTGAGCGATGCCCATCATCGGACCACCCATAATTATCTTGCCCGGTTCTTTATCAAAACCGCCGCAGGCATCAATCACATCCTGAAATAAAGTCCCAATCCGGACACGGAAATTTTGTGGTTCTTTGACTGCCAGACCTGTAACTGTAACGGTTCTGTCAATCAGAGGCTTACCTAAAACTACTGCCTCCATAATAGCCAGTGCTGTTCCTACATTTTGAACAACAACCCCTACATCTAAAGGCAGTCTTCCAGATGGCACTTCACGATTTAAAACAGCCTTGATGAGTTGTTTTTCACTGCCTTGCGGATATTTTGTTTTAAGCGGCACAACCTCAATGTCCTTTTCTCCTTTAGACGCTTTTGCCATCAATGATAGGGCAGATGGTTTATTTATTTCACCGGCAATAAACGCCTTTTTAGCCGACAATATCTTCATAATGATTCTCAAACCCTGGATAATATCCTTAGCCCGTTCTATCATAATTCGTTGGTCAGAGGTAAGATAAGGTTCACATTCAGCACCATTCACTATCACCGTATCAATAGGTTTATCTTCAGGTGGAGATAATTTTACATGGGTAGGAAATGCCGCACCACCTAAGCCGACAATCCCTGCTTCTTTAATTATCATGCGTAATTTTTCATTGGTCAGATGTTCCCAATCACGGTAATGTTCGACCTCTACCCATTTATCTTCCATAGCAGATTCGATTATTACCGAAAGACAATGCCCAAGAATAGGATGAGGCATTGAGGCAATATCCACCACCTTACCTGAAATACTGGCATGAACATTGGCACAGATATAGGCCGGACTGTTACCTATTACCTGACCTGTTTTAACATTATCCCCTTTGGCTACCTTAAGTTCACAAGGTGCACCAATATGTTGTCTTAAAGGGATAACCACTTTCGTTGGTCGCGGCATCTCACGAATAACCTTGTCTTCAGTATAAAACTTTTCCTCTTTGGGATGAATTCCACCTTTAAATGTTAGTAAATTCACTTATTCCTCCATGCTTAGGAATTACAGAATTTAATCACGAAAACACGAAATTAGGAAAGCATGAAAAATACAAAAATGTGTAACCGTTCACGCCACCAAGGCACTAAGACACCAAGATTACAGAAATAACTGGGGTCTGCTCGTCTGGTAGTTTGTAAATCCTATGCCGGTAGACTGCCAGGCACCAGCCCCAGACTAATAATTTTATTATTCCTTTGTGTCTTTGTGGCTTTGTGGCTGAACGCTTACAAAAATGTTTCGTGTTTTCATCCTTTTATCCTTTCGTGATTAATCTTTTTGCTCCTTGTTCAAAAATTTGATTGATTAGGTACTAAGTAGTTTTGGGAATATTTCTTCAATCATTTTAACAAATTCAACCGCCTCGGTGTAAGTTTCATCTGCATCCTGCCGAGTAAACTTTTTCTCGTGTTTATAGTCTGCATCCTCGCGGTCCTTTTTTATCTGTTTAAACCATCTAATGTATTTTGTATCAATTAAGCCAGTTTTTATAAAATGCAATGAAAAAAGGTCAATCACTCCAGTATGAGACTTCGGAAATAAATTATTAGTTACTAAAGCCGCATTGGCGGCATCCAGAATAGCATAGTAAGAACGGGAAATAGAGGCATCAAAACTTTCAGCATTCATTAATAATTCTGCCTCCTTCAGTCGCTTTTTTGCTGATGTCAGATAATCCTTTCCATTTAAGTATTTATTTCTATCTGTGGATTTTTCCATAATTCTATCCCATCCTCTTCAACATTAACTATGAAAGGCCACCTTCTCCTGAGCATCCAACGATATTTTGCCAGAGACATCTCATGAGAGGATAAATGGGACATATAACCATATTTCTCGTCAAGAGCGCATTCTATATCCAACACCTTCTCTTTGAATTTCTTGGTTAGTCTCTTGACCACAACTAATATATCCACATCTGAGTACCAATGTCTTTCTCCTCTTGCCCTTGAACCATAAAGCTTAATTAAAACTATTCGTGAGTAAAACTCCTTTAATAATCTCTCCACAAACTCATTTAATGCCTTTTCTTCAATCTTATTTAGTCTCGCTTGTTTCATCTTTTATCTCCCTCAAGGTCTGTTTGAGTAGCCTTTATTACCGTAGGGTCATTGAAAATTTCTAACTCAGGATTATCCCCTATAATTTTTGCCTCTAAAATTTCTTTTTATCTCTTTAAATTTCATTTTATAAGTATTTTATCACACATTTAGACTTTATGTCAACCAAAAAATTATCCTGTCAGATTTTCCCCGACTTTTAGCAATGATTTAAAGAAGTGGATATTTTGAGGGGAAAAACCTTTTGAGAAAGGTTTTTCCCCTCAAACTCCCCT
>SBAY01000083.1 GCA_005239945.1 Nitrospira sp. | reverse complement strand
TCTTTGGAATGTAGCACATTCCAAAGATTACTTGTGGTTAAAAAGTTTTGGAAAAGGGGAGTTTGAGGGGAAAAACTTTTTTCAAAAAGTTTTCCCCCTCAAAAAATCCACTTCTTTAAATCATTGCTAAAAGTCGGGGAATTTCTGAATAAACCATAATATTTTTTGAGCATCGTATCTCCTTATTATTTGGTAATTGGTAATCGGGTAAGCATTCAGCTGTCAAGTATCAGCAGTCAAAGGAGAAGACAGAGGGCAGAGGCCAGAAGTTAGAAAACCTGATATCTGACTTCTGACTTCTGATAGCTGATATCTGAACACTTCCAAAATCGGTAATCGGTTTTAACGCTTTATTTGAATTATTGATTACCTGCTTACCAATAACTGCTCACCTAATTTCTTCCTTCTGATTTCATCACTAAACCGATGAATTTGATAAATAGCTTCGCATACCTTTTCTAATTCTTCTATCTTCATCTCTCCGGAAATAGGCAAACAGAGAATATTACTTGATATTTTCAGGGTATTGGTAAGCTCTTCCTTATATTTGGGATAAAAGTGGCGATAAGCCTTTTGAAGATGAACAGGGGGAGAAAAATATTGCCGGGTCTGGATATTTTCCTTTTCTAACGCCAGAGCCAACTCATTTCGATTTAGTCCAAAAGCCGCCTCATCGATTAGAATGGCAAAATCTTTAAATGTGCTTCGACAACCTTCATTTATCTCCTGAAATTCGATTCCCGGTAGTTTAGATAATCTTGTTTTATAATTTTGAGCTAAGTTATTGCGATGATTTATTTTTTCTTCGATGGTCGAGAGGTTTTTTAGACCTAATATGGCTGAGAATTCAAGCATGCGGGCATTCAAGCCAATCAATTCACAATCATAATCAGATTCAACCCCGTAGTTTCTCATCAATCTTAATTTCTGAGCCAAATCCTTATCATTTGTGGTGATTAATCCTCCCTCTCCAGCGGTAAGTGGTTTAGTCGGTGTCAGACTAAATACCTCTGCATCTCCAAAACCGCCAATTAATCTATCTTTGTATTTCGTGCCAAAGCCATGTGCAGAATCAAATATTAGTTTTAATCTATAATCCTTAGCTAAATTATCTAATATCTCCATATCAGGTGGATTGCCAAAGATACACACGGCTAATATAGCACAGGTATTGGCCGCAATTGCCTTCTCTACCAGGATTGGGTTAAGGGTAAATGTCTCTGGCTGACAATCGATATAAATGGTTTCAAGATTATTCCAATTCAATGAAAGACAGGTAGCAGTAAAGGTAAAACTTGGCATGATTACCTCCCCGTTTAAACCTAATGCCTTTTCGACTAAGATTAATCCCGTTGTGGCACTTGAGACCGCAATGGCATTTTCTACCCCTAAATATTCTGCACATCTTTGTTCAAATTCGACTACATATTTACCGTTAGTGAGTATGCCTGAGGTAAATGTATCTTCCAGTTGTGACTTTATCTCTTCCAATTCAGGCAGACTTGGTCGAGTAATTGACAACAACTCATCAAAAATGGGTTTTCCACCTAAAATAGCGGGTTTGTTATTCATTTATCCTCCTTCTGTGATTCAAACACTGGACATAAGACATAAGACTTTAGACTTCAGACGAGTGACTTTTCATGTAGGAAACTATATCCCTGGAGTGTCTTCTCCTAAGTCTGAAGTCTGATGTCTATAGTCTATTGTCTGAATCACAGCTCTTTATTATTTTGCCAGGCACACCAACGACTGTCACATTATTCGGAACATCTTTAATAATAACTGCGCCTGCACCAATTATGGAGTTTTCACCAATAGTCAAGTCATCAATAACCGTCGCACCAATACCAACAAAGGCATTTTTTTTAACCTTTACCCCACCGGCTAAATGAACACCCGGGGCAATATGGACGCCGTCTTCTATAACACAATCATGCTCAATAATTGCTCCCGTGTTAATAATCACATTATCCCCAATCTTAGCGTCAGGATTAATAGATACATTGGGACTGATAACTATTCCTTCACCTAACTGTGCACATCTTGAGATAACGGCACTTGGGGCAATGGCATTGATAAGCCGATAACCTATTTTTTTTGCCAGACCGGCTAATTCCACTCGCTTTTTGTTATCTCCAAAGGCAGCGATAGCCCCTTCTGCAACGAGGCAAGCCTCCTCATTTTTATAAAGTTGTGGCAACAGAGATAATCCCCCTAAAACCTCAATTCCTTTAACCTGGGTCTTCCAGATTTGAGGATTATCACAAACATCAATAAACCCTATTACCTGATGTTCTTGCTCATAGGTAAGGATATTTAAGACAACCTTACCCTGCTCTCCCGCACCTAAAATTATTACTCGCATAATTTCAATTCTCGTAAGCGTTCAGGTATCAGCCGTAGTTTAAAAGGATTCGGGATTCGGAAAGAATAGGACTTATATGACCTATTTGACTTATTCCCGAACCCCGAATTCCGAATCCCGCTGACCGCTCACAAAATAAGACCCCACTTTTCTTTTCTAGTAGGGTCCTATTTATTTACACATCTCAATTCTTTTCGCAAATCTTTGATTATACTCATTCTTATTCCATGGCACTTTCCATTTTGTCTATATGTCCACTTGAGACAGCCCCTTGAAACAGGCTTCTAATCTGAGGTCCTAAGGCGATAAAAATAGCTACCACAATCACCGCAATCAAACCTATAATCAACCCATATTCTACCATTCCTTGACCTTTTTCATCCGCTACATTCCATTTTTTTAATAGCCCCATCATAAATGTTCCACCTCCTCTTAAAATCAAGGTGTCGATTTACTGCATCTCGACAAACCTTATGATAATTCAATATACCATATTTTTTATTAATTGTCAAGTAAAATCTCATCAAAACAGTTCTGAAGAGTAAATTTTCAGGGTTTTTCTTTTTAAGGTACGATTTGTGTACAAGATGGTATGTTAATTTAAAAAGGGTAGGCTTCGCCTGT
>SBAY01000223.1 GCA_005239945.1 Nitrospira sp. | reverse complement strand
AAAGCAATTCCCTTCTTTATGAAGATATGAACCGTAAGAATTTATGACTAATTGCATAGCTGAGCTCCTACAATACAAGATGTTTGAGTTGTTTGAGTTGTTTGAATCGTTTGAACGGTTCAAACGACTCAAACGGTTCAAACGACTCAAACGACTATTTCTTTTGATACTCCTTTAAAAACTCCAATACATCTTCCCTAAAGAATTTCACTGGCGGTTTCTTATATTTTATTCCTTTCATCTTACTTCCTTTCAAATACTCAATAAAATTCTTTATCATAACAGAAACCTTTTTTGCCATATTAGAAAGGTTTTCAAACTCATCCTTACTTATATATCCCTGATCGTATGCAACATATAGTTGACATCTTACTTCACCACAAGAGCCTTTCGCAATATAAAGAAACTGGAATAACTCCTGATTTCCTTCTCGCTCGAATCCTTCAGCAATATTTGACATAATAGATACAGATGCCCGCCTAATCTGGTCTATAAGCCCATAATCTGAAGAAAAAGATTTATTTTTTGATACACTATAAATTCCTTTTGTTAATTCCCTTGCTAATTTCCATATCTCTAAGTCTTCAAAATACTTAATTGTCATTTTATCACCTCTTTATAAGAATTGTTTGAGTCGTTTGAGTTGTTTGAGTCGTTTGAATCGTTTGAATTGTTCCAAATCCTCTTGATACAGATTTACCCAGTCCAAGATAATTTGGGATATTGAAGTTCACCTGAAATTCACCTTTAAAACCCAAAACAGGAGTATTATCCAGATTGAAGTTATATTCAAAAACATTCATATCTTCTACAACAACCTCCTCTGTCACAACCTCTCCAAGAGATTTACAGAGCGATAAGAGGTTTCCGATAAGGATTCGTTTGAGCAGAAGACTCCTTTTGGCCTGTAAATCTGTCTTGAGATATTTTTTGTAATTTTCTTGATTCAAGGCATACCAAGGGCTCAGGAATCTATACCAAATCTGATGCTGAGCTATCCCCAGGTCTGCATTTTCAATCTCCAGACTTTTTTCAAACACATTATACTCTTTGTCGTCTAACCTGAACTCGTGTATCTGGATAAATTTTTCCTTTAAAGACTCAACCCCCTCCTCCAATCCTATTAGGTAAGGGGTGCCATCAATAACCTTATACTGAATCCTTGGGTAGTGATAGATGAGTTTTCCGTCACCTGTATGTTGATGAAACAGCGTATCATCTTTATACAAATTCCCAAAGTATCCCCTTATCTTCTCAGCCATTCTTGGCTTAAGGTACTGATTTGATTCAATCTTGAGGGTCAGCAATTTCAGCTTCATCAGAATATCACACTCCCTTCATCTGTTCTCTTAAAGCCTGTTTTCTCCTCATAATCTTGTTTCCATCTTTCATAAGGAATGTGCCCCAACCATTCATTTATAATATCAGCTCCACCTGCCATCCTTCGGGGTACCGAGATGATATATGAATTAAAATCCTTGCGGATTGAAAGATAGTTTTTCTCTCGCCTCTTGAAATCTTTCTCGAATCTTACTTCTTCTTCATATCTTTTCCAGATATCTTTAGCTTCTTTATCCTTCTCGATAAAGAGATCAATATACCTACCCCTTTCTTCTATCAAGGAGAAGTTAGAAACACTTTTTTCCTTCAGGGTTGAGTTATGGAACCTGAACTCTTTTATAGCCTCCCAGATATTCCTGGATAGAGTCTGGTCCTTTTTAGACACCACCAAAGAAAAGTATTGGTCTATAAGATCGAAAAAATGAGCCTCTTTAATCGGACTTGCACCAATCAACTCCTTTGAAATGCTCGTATGAACAGCCCCATAGATAAGCTTTGAGAGTTCCTGCTTGTTATCTACTAAATTGAATATATAGACATTTCTTCTTCCTTTGCCTTTTTCTCGATTGCATCTGCCCGCTACCTGAATTATTGAATCAAGTGGACCAATATCCCTTATAGCTACACCCATATCTATATCAATCCCTGCCTCGATCACTTGGGTAGATATGACTATAATCTTTTTCCCACTATCTAAAAGCTCTTTAATCTTTTTGATTCTAATAGCCCTATCCCTTGGGATGATATTGGTTGAAAGGTAGAAAAGCCTGCCATCTTTACTGTATCTTGTAAATCTTTCATCCTTTTTCACCAAATTATAAAACATGATTGAAGAGGCGATTGTATTCAATACTATAAGGCAGGATTCTCTCTCGTTGTGAAGCCCTTTGAACTCAGAGAAGAATTCAGCAATTTCCATCTCTTTGGTATTTGGGATCAAGGTAACCCTATCTAAATTCTTAAAATAGCCTCTATTCTCCTCTAATAGCTCAACGGCCTCCTCTTTCTCAAATATCAATGGTTTTGTAGCAGTAAGCAGGATTATATAACAGTCAAGATACCTCACCAGAAGTTTTAATACCTTGTTTATCAGTGGCCAGTACTCAATGCGGATGTTCTGGACCTCATCCAAAAGGATTATAGAGCCTGCGATGTTATGGTATTTCTTCAGGAATCGATTCTTAAATCCAACGATTGTATGGAGTAATTGAATAAAGGTAGTAATGATCACCTCTGCCTCCCAAGCCTCAACGAGCAATAAAGATTCATCTATCGGTCTGTCTTCATCTTCTGCCTTATATCTAATATCTGCCAGATGGTGATGTTTTACCAGATATACACTCTCTTTTGATTCAAAATCATCCAATTGCTTTAACACATCTACTATTACCTCATAATTTTGCTCGATGATAGATATAAAAGGAAGGGAATAGATTATCCTTGGAAGGCGATTTTTCTCTTTCTTTATCCTATCCCGGAGTTTCAAGGCACAAGAGAAGGAGATGAGTGTCTTTCCTGTTCCTGTTGGGGCTGTTAAGGTAAAGATATGGTTATCTAAAGGAATAGCTGATATTTTCTGAGTTGCCTTTGTGTAGATTTCATTACGCATACCATTTATTCCAGAGGTTGCAGTGGTATCAATCTTTGGAGAGGATATTCGGTATCTATCAACCATATCCCCAGGGATATTTCCTCTCTCTGTCTGAATTACATCGGCTGCATCCCTTTTATCAGCATCAATTAGCAAGGAGTAGAGTAGAAGGGTGATTGTAAATAACCTAACTTTTGTCTCTTCTTCTTCACACTCAAGCAACTGATAAGATAGCCTATCTATTTTTGAGAAAGTATCTCTCCATGTATCTAAAAAGTCTTTTATTTTTAATCCATCTATCAATTCTCTATACTCTGGCTCTATCAAAGAGAGATTCTTTCTAATGTCCTTTATTTGACACAACAACACCTTCAACCTGCTTCTCCAGGGTTCGTCCACTGATAAAAACCTTTCTTCTTTTAATTTATTTTTTGAAACTACATCCAATTCTAAAGCCATTAAATCTCCGTGATGATGGAGAACCACAAAATAAGCCAGGAGAGCCATATAATCTCCTGCCTCTTCAAAAAAGGTCATTACAAGATACGAAGCAAATAATGCAGAAATAACACTATGGTGATGCTTACTTGATTGGTCTTCTTTTTTAGACAGGAGATGATTCTGAAAGAATGTAGTATACTTTCCAAAGTCATGAGCAATTCCAATAAGATAGCCAATCTCAGAAGGTAAGCTAAATTCGGTTTTTGGAGTATTCTTCCTTATCAGATTACCCACTTCTTTGAGATGCTCCTTGAGCAACTTAGAACCTACTTTTTCCCCTTGTTCCTCGATAGAATGTGAATAAAACACCATTTATCACTCCATAAAAACTATATCCTCTTTGATCTCTCTATTTCTCTCTGTATAGAAAATCTCTATGCAGGGCACCTTCAGTTTTGCCATAACTATCCTCTGGCTCTTCTCATAGATAAAATCTTCATTACTTTTTATGTTCCTCCCCTTTTCAAACTCAACCGGCATCTTTTCAGAGATATACTGCAATGGGGTATCTGCTTCTTCAAACAGAAGCTCCTCAATGTAATTTGCCAGTAAAACACTGCTAATATTTAAGAACTGGTGTGTAAAATTTTCCTTTATAGACTCTTCAGAGAGTTCATCGATAGGTTCTACCTCTGCCAAAAATTCTGAGAGGCCAAGGTATATTGGATAGGCAGACTTCCTTTCTCTTATTTTCAGAGCCAACATATCCATTATCTCATCATTCTGATGCCAGAAGTAGATGCGATAAGCTATTTCCTCTGTAAAGTCTGCTGGAAGAACCAACTCCATAGGGGTTGGGTACTTGTTTATATCCCTTTCAATAAAGCGTTTGATTACCCCTTTGGCTGTTGAGTATCCATCTTCCTCCTTAGTTCTTATATAATTGACCGTTTGTATCAGCTTTCTAATCGGATTTCTGATGGAAAGGGCTATTCTGCAGTTCTTAGCATCAAACTCCTCATAGTATGTATCCCTTTCTTTACCAAGGATAGCTGCAATTAAGCCTGTTATGGTTGTCCTTGGGGGAAAGGCATAACTGAGGGAGGAGGAGCTTGTGTAGAACTTGCGAAAGTGGGCCAGTTTGCCTTTTATGTCAAAGATTAACAGTCTGCTTATCATCTTCTAAAACTCCCTTAAGTTTATCTTTCAGCTGTGTCTCTTTCTCAATCAATTCCTTAAAATCAGGCGTTAGTTCCTTATCTTGCCAGTAGTAAATCTTGCTGATTTTCTGCTGGTGGGCTTTTAGCTCTTTAATAAGGGGATCCATATTTAATTGAAACCCACCTATATCCCGAAGTCTCTCTTTAGGGTCACACCCAATATATCTTCGTAAATCTCCAATGAAGGTCTCTTGGTCATTATACTCGATCCGGACAAACAGTCTGGGATACTGACCAATCTTGCTACGGGTTGCCTGAAGCGGTATCGCATTTATCAGGGCATCTTGGAGGAGCTTTATATCATTACAAGAGAGTTTTGTATACTCAGCCCGCTTTCCACTTATTATTCCGTGGAAGGCAATGAGGGAATAGTAAACCCTGTAATCTTTACCGAATGTTCCGTGTTCCTCTCCTTCTTCTCTTGTCCTTCCTGCAAATGTTGAGGATATAGTGGAAGAATCCACAAGGGATACTTTATTCAATGAATACCCCCAGTTGAACTGGACAGGTCCGGTGAAGGTGAAGGATTCTCCTCTCTTTCCCTTTATTGGCATTGTAGCTCCAAACAGACGCACATCGATAAAGGCATCTAACAACTTATCCCTTTCAATTAGCTCTACAATTTTAGTTGCATCTGGGGTTTTATTTTGGGATAAGGTTTCTTTAATCTCCGTTGCTTTTTTCTTCCTCTCATCTACCTCTTTATCATCATTAAGAATTTTTTCACTAACCCAGTATGCCAACCCTTGAGTGGCATCAACGGTCTTTCCATCAACCTTGGCTACAAATATGGAATTATCCTTATCCTCAAGGTAATCTCTTATGTACCTCTTCAGCCGCACATCACTTACCAGGTTTGTCTCGGTCTCATAATCCATCCTGGGCTTGTTTTCATCGTCTGGGTCTCCATTTGGATTGCACATCTTGGCATCATAGAGGAAGAGAATATCGCTATTGTTAATTTTCTCCCCCTCTTTAGCTACATTTTGGTTAACCATTTGCTTTTACCTCCTCTTCTGGTTTTGCCTCTTTCGGTTGAGAGGCCATAATAATTGCCTGATGGGTAGCATAGGCATAGCCACTCAGGACATAGAACACATTCTCCTGGTCTGAAAGGGGTTCACCTATATTTTTGTCCATCAGCCTTTTGCACTCAGCAAATAGGCCCTCATTGTAATACAACAAAGGTTTCCCTCCAGATTTATACTGGGTGAGTTTTTCAAACACTTCATTTAGCAGCCTGATGAGTTTATTCCTATTCATCCCTTGATAGGTAATTTTGTTAAGGATAGGTTTAGATGAAGACTCTGGCGAATATTGGGCATTTCCGATTTTACCTATAAGGCATCCCAAGAGAAACATCGCCACCTTAGGCTCATCATAGCCCATCTCCCTTACAAATTCCCTCATACCCTCATCTACATCGAGGCTATCATAGTCCATAATTCCTTCACCTCCTTTTAAAATTCTAAGCTCTTTCAGATACAAAAGCGTAAGATTTGCCCTTAATATGCTCTCACGAAATCTTCTATCCCATTCCTCCTCCTTTAAATCTTCTGGCTTTTTAATATTGTAAGTCACATTATACACCTTAACTTTTTTAAACCTATAAACCTGGGCAAGCTCAACAAACTGTTGTATAAGAAACCTGTAAGATACAGGTTTGCCTGAAAAGATGGCATCATAAAGTTCGAGAATCTTTCGATGCTCTATTTCCTTTCCGCTCCGTAATGGTATCAGGAAATAAATGGTCTGCAAATCAATATACCATTGATTTGACTCACTTAATACCCTATCTCCTATATCTTTTATCTTATTTGCGGTCCTAATAAGGTTCTCAAGCCTTGTTGGAGGAACATCCTTTATCAACCTCAATATCTTAATCCCACGCTTTTCTGACTTAAAAAAGAGTATATTTATGATAAAACTGTTCTTGGTATCCTCAAACTCTTTATATCCTTCAAGATTCTCTTCAAATTTCCTAAGACCTGTTAAGGATTTAGCAGAATTAAAGCTATCCCTGATATAGTCTGCCCATTTTTCCAACTGATTTTGGCCAGGTCGTCCTGAAGAAAAAATAAACCTTGGAATTACATAAAGATTTAGACCGCCAATATTTGAAGAGAGCTTATTTCTTATAAAGACCTCTCCTGTGAGTAAGCCTTTATAACAATCTTTACATAGGGTAAGACTCTTTGTAAAATCACCAGAGAGCTCAGATGAGAATCCTACCTTGTCAGTAATGTAATATCCTAAGGCAGACCTTGCCCGGGCAAACTCAGGTCTGTCTGTAATTGGCTTGAATTGATTACAAGATGAGCACACACCTTTCTTTTCTCCAAACAATGAGTCTATCTTTTCTCTTGCCACTATATTTTTATAATCTTCATCTTGGGCTATCAACTTGCCATCTATCTTCAGGGTATATAATCCGATATCTTTTTTCTTAAGCAAAGTCTTTTTGCTGATGAACTCGTCTACCTTCAAAACAACCTCTTTGATAACTTCCCCAGATATATCAGAGTCTTTTGCTCCTTTCTCCTTCAAATCCTCCACCCTCTTTTTTAATCCTTCCGTATATCCAGTTTCAGCAAGTCCAAGCCTTTCTATATCTAAGACAAATCTGTATCTTCCCTTAAGCCGTAAATCATAAAAGAGGGAGTTAACCACACGGTTCATTCCCTTTGAAAGACTACTTTCTTTAGGAAGCCTTTCCTTGAGATTGGGAATTACTTGAGAGAGTAGATAGCCAAGATTTGTAGTAGTAGAATATATCTGACCTTCATTGCCAGGGAGAGTGCCCATCCAGAGATACTTACCAGGTGTCTCATCCTCTTTTATTTCTTCAAAATCAACTTCTACCTTTCTATCAAAGGTGTCATAGTTAAGTATTACAATGTGTAGTTTTGTGCCTTCTTTTTTAGGATTAGGAGGATCGTCCACTAAACTTTCAAGGATTTCAGACCCCTTTACCTCATCCATTTTCCCCAACCTAATCTTTCCTATCTCCTTAATTGCCTCAATCATCTTTTACCTCCAAGATTCTGAAAGTTCTACTGAGTTCCTTTTGCCGGATGTAGTATTTAACATTATAGCACTTTTTCTCAATACTGTTCGGAATGAAATTTGTCTGTAATCGTTTTTAGCTTAACTTGATGCTATTTTAGCATAAAGTTTAAAGTTGGGTTATTTGATATTAATTATACCAGAAAATAGTCAAAAAAACAAGGAAAATTTTTGTTTGAGACAGATTTTCCCTAACTTCCTGTTAAGTTTGTAAACAGTAGAATGAAACAGTCTCTGGTAAAAGGATTTGTCATTTCAAGAAGGTGTTAATTAAAAAAATCACCCCAAAGCAAAAAAGGGAAAGATATGCCACAAAATCACCAAAACACAAAATTCCACAAAAGGAAATTTTAGTGAAATTTAGTGCCTTTGTGTTTT
>SBAY01000177.1 GCA_005239945.1 Nitrospira sp. | reverse complement strand
GAGTATAAAATTTTATTTACCCCATTTCTTATAAATGGGTAAATAAAATTTTATACTCTTGTGGTTAAAAAGTTTTGGGGAAGAGAGGGGTTTAAGGGGGGAGAAACACTTTTTTCAAAAAGGGTTTCTCTCCCCTTAAAAAACACCTCTCTTTAAACCACTACTAAAAGTTGGGGAATTTCTGATAATCTTTCAGGAATGGGTCAGGAAAGGCTGAAGGGAGATAGGCTATAGGGCTGAAGGGAGAAAGGAGTAAGCAAGAAGTAATAGACAGTCGGCAGTAAGGAGTGGTTATTCTTCCTTCCTACAGCCTAAACACCTTCAGCTTTTTCCCCCAATTAACTGATGCATTACATTTCTCTTCCTTGACCCATTAACAGGCTTATATAATTAACATTGCATCACCATAGCTATAAAATCTATAGTCTTTATTGACGGCGTATTGATATACCTCTAAAATCCTTTTTTTCCCTGCAAAGGCACTCACTAAAAGTAAAAGCGTAGTTTTTGGCAGGTGGAAATTCGTAATCAGCATATCCGTTATTTTAAACTCAAAGCCAGGATAGACAAACAAATCAGTGAAACCGGAACAAGGGAATATTTTAGATTTTAGATTTTGGATTTTGGATTTTGGATTTTTACTTACTGTTTCTAATGCCCGAACAGTAGTCGTGCCTACAACTACAATCCTTCCTTTGGTCTGGTTGATAATTTCTGCCGCTTGACTACTTATTTCATAATATTCTGCTTCCATGTGATGTTCAAGCACATCTTCATTTCTAATAGGAGCGAATGTGCCTACACCCACATGCAGGGTAATAAATGCTAATCCAATCCCTTTAACTGAGATTTTTTCAAGTAACTGTGATGTAAAATGTAGCCCGGCCGTTGGTGTGGCAATAGCTCCACGATACCTGGCATAGACCGTTTGATATTGCTTGACATCCGCTTCATTTGCCTCTCTTTTAATATAATGGGGTAGGGGAAGTTTGCCTACCTTATTTAGTATTTCAAAGAAATCACCCTCATACTCAAATTTAACAAATCCGCGGCTACCTCTTTTCTCTATCAATTCACCTGTCAATTCATCTCCAAACTGGAATTTTGCCCCTACCTTAACCTTTCTTGATGGTTTAATCAAAACTTCCCAAACCTGGTTTTGGTGCTCTTTGGTGAGTAATATCTCGAACTTCTTAAGTCCATTAACCCCAAATAATCTTGCCGGAAAAACCTTTGTATCATTTAAGACTAATGTATCGCCAGGAACTAAATACTCAATTATATCCCTAAAAACCCTATCCTCAATCTTTCCGCTCTGGCGATGTAAAACCAATAATCTTGCTTCATCTCGTTGAGCTAAAGGTTGTTGAGCAATTAATTCCTTAGGTAAGTAATAATCAAAATCCGTTAATTTCATTTGTTTAATAGGTAAATAGGCTGAAGGTGTTTAGGCTGAAGGTAGGAAGGAACTCTATAACCTAACAGCCTTCAACCTTCCTCCCTTCAACCTAAACACCTTCAGCCTTCCTCCCCTACTTAGATTCGTCCCTTACACTCAAGCAAAAACCGTGATGGCCGAGCAAAAGTACCACTGTATAATCTTCTTTTTATGGCATAAGAGAGAAAGAGTTGTTTCTTTGCCCGAGTCATACCGACATAGCAAAGTCGCCTTTCTTCCTCTTTTTCTATTTCCTCACGGGCATTCATGTGTGGAAGTAGCCCTTCCTCTAAACCTACCATGAATACATAATTAAATTCTAATCCCTTGGCTGAATGCAAGGTCATTAGATTAACCTTAGGTGCGGTGTCATCCCAGTTATCGATATCGGTATAAAGGGAGATATTGGCTAAGAATGCCTCTAAAGTTTTATCTTCATTCGATGCCTCGAATTCTTCAATACTAATAAGAAATTCCTTTATGTTGTCAAGCCTGTCGTGTTCGGCTAATTCCTCTAATTCTTGTTTGTAGCCTGTTTTATCAATGAGCTCATTAGTTAATTCAAGCACCCCTTTAGTTGTCTTTAGTTTTATGAAATGAGCCATTAATTCTACAAATTTTTTAATAGCGGCGGTAGCCTTTGGTGGTAAAATTTCTGTTGTTTGTATTTCTTGCAAGGCAGAATATAGTGATATACCTTTTTCCCGGGCTAAATTTTCTATCTTTTGAATGGTTGTCTTTCCAATTCCGCGTGCAGGAACATTTATAATCCGTTTTAAACTTACTGCATCCTGAGAATTAACCAGTATCTTTAAATAGGCTAAAATATCCTTAATCTCTTTTCTGCCGTAAAAACTTACTCCACCGATAATCAAATAAGGCAGATGAGCCTTTCTAAATGCCTCTTCTAAAACCCGTGATTGGGCATTAACCCGGTAGAGGACAGCAAAATTATTTAATGTCATCTCCTGTCCGCTTATCTCAAGCACCTTTCTGGTCACAAAGGCGGCCTCTTGATGCTCATCAGCACCAACATAAGTTATAACCGGAGGACCTCCTGTTTTCCGTGTCCAGAGTGTTTTCCCCTTCCGACCAATGTTATGGCTTATAACTCGGTTAGCTAAGGAAAGGATTGCCTCGGTAGAGCGATAATTTTCTTCTAATCGGATAATTTTTACATTTTTATAATCCTTTTCAAAATTCAGGATATTCCTGATGTCTGCCCCCCTGAAGGAATAGATTGATTGGTCATCATCCCCAACACAACAGATATTATTATGTCTTTGGACTAACATCTTTGTGAAAAGATATTGCACATAATTAGTATCCTGATATTCATCAACTAATAGATATTTGAATCTATTTTGATAAAGTTCCAGAATTTGTGGTTCTTGTTGCCAGAGCAAAACAGTCTTCATCAGAATATCATCAAAGTCTAAGCCGTTATTTTCGTCTAATTTGGATTGATATAATTCATATAGCGGCTTAATCTTTTGCTCAAAGAAATTTGTAGGTGTATATTTTCCTGCGGTGATCAAATTTTCTTTGGCACGAGAGATAGTGGCTAAAACGGCTTTGGGCTGGAGGGTCAAATTTAATTCCTTCAGGCATTCCTTGATAAGGCTATTTTGGTCATCGGCGTCATAGATAGTAAAATTAGGATTTTTAAGATGAGCACGCAGGATTCTCACGCAGGCAGAATGAAAGGTAGATATCCAGAGTCTTTGTCGGCTAAAGGAGTTATTAATAG
Source organism: Nitrospira sp. (assembly GCA_005239945.1). Lineage (GTDB taxonomy): Bacteria > UBA9089 > CG2-30-40-21 > CG2-30-40-21 > SBAY01 > SBAY01. Next base: position 1,219 of record SBAY01000177.1, on the reverse strand, counting down.
TTTCTATCCGCTTTTTCATCTCATCTGCGGCTTTATTGGTGAAGGTAACGCCAAGTATATTTTCCGGTAGTATTCCTTGATGCAATAAATAGGCAATGCGATAAGTAATTACCCGGGTTTTGCCAGAGCCGGCACCGGCTAAGACCAATAAAGGTCCCTCGGTATGTAATACCGCCTCTTTTTGCTGTGGATTCAATTCCTTTAAAATATCCATCAAGATAAACTATATCACAAATTTTACGAAAAGTCAAAGGAAAATTACTATTACACCTGTAACCGCTCAGTGAATGGTGGGGAAATCTCTTCTTTGTTTCAGACAGTTTTGGACAGGGACAAAAAAGGGGAAGGGACAATATCCTCAGACTCGTTGAGGCTTTCAATGCTATGGGGGTTTTGCACCTACAATTCGTAGTCATTAGGTTTTTATGGTTGGTTTTAGAGCGGATTTAACCACAAAGTACGCAATGGATACACAAGTTCACTAAGAAAAAAAATCTTTGTGTATTCTTTGTGTACTTTGTGGTTAATCTTTTTAAAAGACACCAACTCTCTTCAGTGGTATCTTTTTACATGACAATCTTACCCTACTTTTTTAACATTCTTTGCTCTTGGACCTTTTTTACCTGCTTCTATATCAAATTCTACCACATCACCATCATTTAGCTCTTTTCCCTGGATATCCATTTCGTTCACATAGCAATCTTTGTCACCATCTTCAGGCTTTATAAACCCAAATCCCTTATTTTTGTCAAAAAATTTGACTGTTCCTTTAGCCATATCTAACTTAAAACCTCCTTGTTAGATTTTTTTATAAGTGTTTATTGATTCGTATGTTTTGTCCTGACTGTATTTATAAGGTTATCCTCATAAAATAGGCTACTACAAATACAATACCTCAACACTTATGATTTTAAATAGGATTACCGATAAACCATTTATGGAATGGAAACTTGTTTTAAAAGAAGGTCCAGGTAGGATACTTACTTTAAACAAAAGAGGCAGTTTTCATTCTTCTAAAGCGGATTATTCACACCCTATTATTTATACTTATAAATATTATCATATAAATCCCAATTTGTCAAGAAATATTTTTGAAAAACAGTTCTGAAGAGTAAATTTTCAGGGTTTTTCTTTTTAAGGTAGGATTCGGGGACAAGATGGTATGTTAATTTAAAAAGGGTAGGCTTCGCCTGTGTCTCCTGATATATCCAAATATTGG
>SBAY01000219.1 GCA_005239945.1 Nitrospira sp. | reverse complement strand
GGTTAAAAAGTTTAGGAAAAGGGGAGTTTGAGGGGAAAAACACTTTTCAAAGGGTTTTTCCCCTCAAAAAATCCACTTCTTTAAATCATTGCTAAAAGTCGGGGAATTTCTGTAATGAAGGCCAGGGACCCTAATTATGGAGTTCCCAAAAACAATTATGTCAGAAAGCCGAAGAGGGCTTTTCAACATATCCTGGGTAATTGCTCTCCAGTCAGCATATCAACTATTCTTGTTCCACCAATGCGGGTGACTAAAAAGATCATGCCTGTAGGTTTTTCGACCACTTCGCCTATAATTTCGGCATTTACACCTAAACTATTACTCTTCAGGCAAGAAAGAACCTTTTGACCAGAATCTCTGGAGGTAACGATTATTAATTTTCCTTCATTGGCTACATAGAGCGGGTCAAAACCGAGTAATTCACAAGCACCCTTGACACCCTCTTGCACTGGAATCTTATCCTCGTAGATTTTTATTCCAAACGCTGCTCCATGGACGAATTCATTCAAGGTAGTGGCTATGCCACCTCTAGTTGGGTCACGCAAGGCATGAATCTCATATCTTACCTCATCTATGATTAAAGATACCAGATGATTTAATGGGGCTACATCCGAGGGAATATTTACACCAAACTCAAGTCCTGCCCGCTGGCTTAATACGGCTATCCCATGGTCGCCTATTGTCCCACTTAGAATTACGCAATCGCCTGCTTTGATTCGTTGAGGTGAAATCTCTATTCCCGGAGGAATTAAACCAATGCCGGAGGTGGTAATGAATATCTTATCTGCAGAGCCTTTAGGAACAACCTTTGTATCACCACAGGCAATTTTAACCCCTGCCTCATCAGCTGCCTTTTTCATAGAACTTAATATAGTCTTTAGCTCAGTTAGTCCAAATCCCTCTTCGATAATGAAGGAAGCTGACAGATAAAGCGGTTTTGCCCCACTCATAGCTAAATCATTTACCGTGCCGCAGACCGATAGTCTACCAATATCCCCACCCGGGAAAAATATGGGGTCAACTATATAGGAATCAGTGGTGTAAGCCAGTTTCCCTTCCGCAACAGGAAATATACCACTATCGCCTAATTTCTCAAGCACTTCATTCCTGAATGCCTCCAGGAATATTTCTTGAATCAAGCGGTGGGTAAGTTTTCCGCCAGAACCGTGGGCAAGAAGAATTTTATCACTATTCATAAATTTCTCCTTAATTTATCTGATAATCTTGTTAATCCTGAACTAAAGTATAACATAAGATTAACTCTTGAGCAAGAGTTTTTTGCTTGACTTATTTAAAAAATTGTGGTAACATAAATAACACGCGAAAGGGAGTCAGGCAGACATTTTGGAATGAAAATTAAGGAAATAAGTATGGGTAATGGCAATAATATACATAGGAACATAGGAAAAAGGATTCGGCAAGATTGGTGTGGGATACGAAACCCAGACGGGCACCTAATCCTAAGGATATTGAGTTCCAAACCGCTGAGGTGGTAATCCCAAACCTTCAATATGCCAACCAATTACCCTTAAGTAATCTCCCTCCTAATGGAGAACTATTTCCCAGAGATGACCAGTTGGCGTTATACGGTCAGGAGATCGATAAACAAAAGATGAACCGTCTCATCTGGGGCGACAACCTTTTAGCCATGCAGGCACTTCTTGCTCAAGGATATGAAGGTAAAATCAATCTCATTTACATTGACCCACCGTTTGACAGCAAGGCAGATTATTCCCATAAGATGACAATAGAAGGAAACGAATTTACCAAAGAGCCATCTGTGATTGAACGGCTTGCCTATAAAGATACCTGGGCTGGCGGGACAGATTCTTACCTGGATATGCTCTATCCGAGGTTGCAGTTGATGAAACGACTGCTGGCAAAAGATGGTACAGAAGAACTCGTTTATGTCGGTTATCCTGATAGACCCATCACGGCAAAAAAGGCAGAAGAACTGGCAGTCCAGGCACAGAAATTAGACGGCAGGGGTTATAAACGATTGGTAATTCTCGGTTGGGATTATGAATATAACTATCACCAGGCATTAGAATCAAGAAAGGACGCATTGGAAGATAAACTAAAAGTTAAGATAGAAAGCCGTAATATTCCACCAGACATCTACGATTACCTCAAAAAAGCAAAGACTGAGGAAGATATTGAGGCATTGGCAGATAAAGTGCATTTTCATGAAAGACCTTACCTGCGACTGAGCCAGCTAGAGATAAAGCCAACATCAGGTGGCAAGATAGAGGTTACCATTGGTATCAAGCGTTATGTATTGATGGATATTCCTATCAGTTGTAGTTCAAAGATAGGATAGGCAAATTACGAGGCATTGATAAAATTAGCCAAGGATAATTTTGCCGTATTGATTGACTACTGGGCAATTGACTGGGATTATGATGGAATTACCTTCAAAAGCCAGTGGCAGGCATTTAGAGGGAATGGCAAGAAAGCAAAGACTGTGCCGATTGTGGCAACCGAGGAACTGGAGAAAAAGAAGCGGACTATTGCTGTGCGTGTGGTGGATATTTTTGGCAATGATGCTGGGGCAACGGTGGAAGTGGAAAGGTGAAAAGAGAAGATATTAAAGAATTACATTATATCACCCATATTGATAACTTGTTGTCAATTATTGATTCGGGGGTTCTAAGTTATGAGAAGGCAAAGAAGAAACAGCATAAATCTGTTGCTAAGCCAGAAGTACAGGAGCGGCGAGCTAAGGTAGTTATTCCAGGAGGTAAAAGACTTCATTGTTATGCTAACCTCTATTTTAATGCCCGTAATCCAATGATGCGTGCATTGGTTGATAATAATAAACATAAAGAATTATTGGTTATTCAAATAGATATGTCAATTTTGGATGAGCCAGGAGTAATCATTTCAGACCGGAATGCTTCTTCCATTGAGTATGTTCGGTTTTATTCAGTTCCTGATGGTATAGATAAACTCAATAAAAACATTATTTTTGCAAGATATTGGACTAATCCTGACCCAAATCCAATCAAGCAATTTGAATTAAAATCAGGCATCTGTGCTGAAGTGCTGGTTCCTGATTGCATTTCCCCAAAATTTATTAAAGGGATTTATGTATTCTGTGAGGAGAGTTTAAAAAGAGTAAAAAGTTTATTGATAGACTCACATTTGTAGATAAGATTTCTATTAATCCTGATTTATTCTTTCAATAAGGAGTAAGCTAATGGAAAATATAAAGGTTTTGATTGGTGACATATTCAAATCTAAATCCCAGACTTTGGTAAACACGGTTAATTGTGTTGGGATAATGGGTAAAGGATTAGCATTAGAATTTAAGAAACAATTTCCTGAGATGTTCAAGGAGTATGAAGTTCGATGTAAACAAGGAGAGATACAATTGGGTAAGCCTTATCTTTATAAATCATTAATACCACCGTGGATTTTATTATTCCCGACAAAAGAACACTGGCGTTCAGTATTAAATATTAATGATATTGAAAAAGGGTTGCGTTATTTAGAAGAGAATTACCAGGAATGGGGCATTACTTCTCTTGCGGTTCCGCCGATAGGTTGTGGATTAGGGCAGTTAGACTGGAAGATAGTTGGACGAACATTATACCGTCATCTGGCAAGATTAAAAATACCAGTTGAACTGTATGCACCGCCAGGCACACCAAATGCAGAATTAACAGATGAATTTCTTGAAACACCGACTTCTCCCCAATTAGAGCAAGCTGGAAAGCCGCGAGCATCTGATATAGAACAAGATTTTATTACACTGGTAGAAGTCCTGGACCGTCTTGAAAAAATACCATATCACTATCCTATTGGTCGGGTTGCTTTTCAGAAACTTGCTTATTTTGGAACTGCTTTAGGGTTAAAAACAGGGTTAAAGTTTCAACGGTATAGTTTTGGCCCATTTGCACCAGAGTTAAAAAATAAACTGACTAAATTAGTAAATAATGGTTTAGTACAAGAAGAATCGATAAATCGACTATTTAAAGTGAAAGTTGGAACAACTTTCAAAGATGCTAAAAGAATATATCGAGATAATATTAAATCTAATGAAGACATTATTGAGAAACTGATTGATTTATTCTGCCGATTGAAAAACACTAAACAGATAGAGCTTGTAGCGACAGTCCATTTTGCCAGGCAGACAATGAATACGAAACTTGATACTAAACCAACTGAGAAAGAGTTGTTATCTGAAGTGATGAGATGGAAAAAGAAGGCCCGCCCTCCATATAATGATATTGAAGTAGCTAAAGCCATCCGCAATTTAGCGGTATTTGGTTGGATAGATGTAAAACCAAGTGATCTACTACTTGAAGAAGAAGTAGAAATAATAGTGTAACATTATATCATCGTAAAAATTATAATGGGTGGTAAAATAATTATGTCTAAACAAGATAATCAAGCCTTTTCACAGATGTATTTGGCAAAAGCACTCGAAGGAGAGGTGCAAGCCTGGGTTGACCAGGGCTGGCATGGTGTTACTCAAACTACACTTGAACTTTTTAACTATTGGTTCCAGCGAGAAGAGGATGTTGAGGAACGGTTTTATGATTGCCAGAGAAGAGCTATTGAAACAGTTGTTTACTGCTGTGAAATATTAAAGGCTAAATCATTATTGGAACTCTTTAAAAGAGTATCCCCGGAAGCAATTTATCAACACCTTCCGTTAAAACAGGAAGTTGAGTCTATGCCTTTTCCAAAATATGCAGTAAAAATGGCAACAGGCTCAGGTAAGACATGGGTATTGTCAGCTCTTTTAATTTGGCAGTATTTTAATAAAATAAATGAAGAAGGTGATTATTCCTGCCGCTTTTTAGTGGTAACTCCTGGACATGAGGTTTTAAATCGTCTATCTTGATTCCTTCAAGGGTAAGCGAGACATTAAAACCGGAAACAGAAATCTTCAAAACTCTGATTATAAAAGACCTTTGTTTATGCCCGAAGGAGCACACTGGCGAGATAGGTTTTATTTAGAGATACTTGAACCAGGAGATGTTCAGCCAAATACAACTCCTCCTGACGGTCCCTTTGTTTTTATCACCAACTGGCAGCAGTTCCGTCTAAAGAGTACAGCACAAAACCTATGGGCTCAATGCACAGGCGAGGATGTTGAAGAAATGCCACGTGGAGAGATAATTCTGGATTTTCTTTCGCAATACCCTGACCTGATTATAATGAATGATGAGGCTCACCATGTCCATGGTAAGAAAGGTGCTAAAGGTGAAGAATTAGTCTGGCGGAAGTTTATGAATATCCTCTGTGACCGATTTTAAAAAAGCCATGGTAGTAGGTTGGGCACCTTTCTTCAGATAGATTATTCGGCTACTCCTTTTTATGGGAGCGGTGAAAAACGGGAATACTTCCCCCACATTATTTACGATTACGACCTTGTTAGTGTTATGCATGATATGTTGGTAAAGCAGATTTTTCTGGAGGAGCGTCAGTTTATAGGTGGAGAAGACCTGTCTGCCGAAGCATCGGCGCAGTCGGGTGACCTTGATTTTCGGGCTGAAAGGCACGAACCAGAAGGTAGTCATAGACGCGGCGAGATAAAATCCCTTTCTGCCGGGCAAAAACTTCTTTTGCAAATTGGTCAGCTGAAGGTAGAGCAACTGGCAAGAGAATTCAAACAAAAAGGACTTGATAAAAAACCTGTCTTGATGGTTCTCTGTGAAGATACGAGGGTTGCTGACTTGACGAGAGAACATTTTGCTGCCCTTACTGATGAAACCGGTAATTACTATAATGATAAACAGGTAATGGTAATTCATTCTGAACTTACGGAAGCAAAACATGGGACTACACTTGAAAATGCCAGAAAACGATTGGATAAAATTGATATTGATGATGACCCGTTGAGGATTGTTATATCCGTTCTAATGTTAAGAGAGGGATTTGATAAGAATAATATCTGTGTGGTAGTGGTTTTGAGAGCAACTGAAGCAGACCTTCTTTTGGAGCAAATAGTAGGCAGAGGATTAAGATTGATGTTTCCAGCCTATTCTTATCCCGCGATACAGGAGGCAAAAAGAGAGGCCTATTCTGAAATTAGAAGAAATAAGGCACCTTCCAATTCACTTGATTTCTTGTTCATAGTTGAACATCCAAGATTTCGTGCTTTCTATGAGAGTCTGAAAAATGAAGGATATATTATAGGTAGTGGTAATACAGGTGGAACGACTTCCACTGGCGACATAATACCAGTAGATGCAATAACAGAGAGGATTGACCAGTATGATATTACCTGGCCGATTCAGATTTTTGATGAGGGACGGATGCCTGAACTTTCGCAGATAGATATAAGCAAACTTCCTAAATATAGGAGTGATTTTAATCAGATAAAAACTTTTCTTTCCAAATTGACAATTCAAGAGACACATGTAGAAATTGGAAAGAAAACAAAGATGTGGAAATTAGATAATGAATATTTTGACTACTCTCACTTTTTAAAGCGGGCAACCAGGGCAGTAGCTACAAGAGGCAATGAATCAATATTAACGGCAAAACAGGCAGAGATTGCACGGATTATAGATGATTATGTCTCAGAATATTGTTTTGGAGAATCAATCGATTTTACAAAACAAGAAAACTACTCTGTCTTGAATTATATTCTTGTTTTTGACCATGTGGTTCAGACGATTCGTAAAGCAGTTGTAAAATTAATTGAAGGATATAAATACGAAACTAAAAGAAAAGGAATATGGGGTAAATTATCCGAAGTTCCACGACTAATGATGAGAGAGAGTAAATCAGTCGAAACAGATAAAAGCATATACCCTCGGATTGGTTATCAAATTAAGGGTGGTGGTTTTGAACGGGACTTCATGCTCAAGGTTCTTAATCCTTCTGCAGAGGTTCTCTCTTATGCCAAGCTGGATAGACGGCACAGATTAAAGATAACTTATCGTGACCATACTGGTATTTTGAGAAATTACGAAGTTGATTTCATTGTCCAAACAAAGGACAAGATGTATTTAGTGGAGACAAAGGCTGATAAAGATATAAATACTCCAAATGTGGCAGTAAAAGTCAGGGCAGCAGTTGCCTGGTGTGAACAGGCATCAACAGTCATTCCGCCATTTGAGTATAATCAACCTCAAGATTGGGAATATCTTTTGTTGTCAGAAGGATTATTTAAGAATAATCAAGGGTTGGGGTTTGAGGCACTCGTTCCTTTATGCCAGGGACTTCGTGACTAAATAATCGCCCAAGCCCAAGGCACATTATTTGTTTGAGAAATAATAAATGTAGAGAAACCGACCGGTACTATCAACTAACTTTTGCACGAAATTATTTATATTAAGAAAAAGTGCCCATAATACAAGGGTTTTTAGGGAGTGTCGGAAGACTCTCACAAAAAATCACAATCTAAACTCCCCAATATTTGCTGGTATCTACATTTTCGTGCAAAAGTTAGTTGACAGAACCTCAAAGGGGTCAAGGGTAGGAAAATTCAAGAAAGAACCACTTCCCCATATTTATAATACGCCGCGCAGGTGCCTTCGGAAGAGACCATACAGGCTCCAACCGGTTCCTCAGGGGTGCATACCTTTGCAAAAAGTGGACAATTAATTGGGGTGGCTACTCCCCGAAGTATCTTGCCGCAGATACAACCGGATTTTTCTTCACTCACCTGATGTGACGGCAGCTCAAAGTGCAAGGAGGCATCAAATCGGCTATACTCCGGCCTTATTTTTAATCCAGAACCTGGTATCAGACCAATTCCCCGCCAATTTGAATCCGCAGGTTCGAATACCTCATAAAGCTTAAATAATGCCTTCTTATTCCCCTCGGGCCTAACACAGCGAGAGTATTGAATTTCCACCTCGGCCTTTGCCTCTTTAATTTGTTCTACCAACATATAGATAGACTGGAGGACATCCAATGGCTCGAATCCAGAGATAACACACGGCACACCAAACTCCTGGGCAATAAATTCATAAGGTAATGAGCCGATGATGGTTGAGACATGCCCCGGGCAGATAAAACCATCAATCGTTGTTTCGCCAGATTCAAGTAATGCTCGCATAGCCGGCGGAATTAATTTATGACAGGCATAAACCCAAAAATTACTAATCCCTTCTTTGTTTGCCGTGTATAGACAGGAGGCAATACTTGGTGAGGTGGTTTCAAACCCAACACCCAAAAATACCACCTTTTTTGCCGGGTTGGTTTTTGCCAGTTCCAGGGCATCAAGCACCGAATAAACTACCCGAATGTCTGCACCCTTTGCCCGCTGTTTTTCAAGAGAACCTGTTGTTCCCGGCACCCTCATCATATCGCCAAAGGTAGTCAGCATAACATCCTTCTGCCTTGAAAGCCAGATAGCCGTATCGACATCCTGGGTTGGGGTAACACAAACAGGACAACCAGGACCAGAGAGTAGTTTAAGTGATTTTGGGAAAAGACCACGCAGACCATGTTTAAAGATAGCTACTGTGTGTGTCCCACAAACCTCCATCAAACATATCTGTCTATTTTCCACAAGTTCTTCAATTACCTTGATTAGGCCCTGCGCCAGATTTGTATCCTGAAATTCATCTACATACCTCATACCCCAATCTCCTCCAGTTATTGTTCAGGTAGGCATGAAAAAAACTTAAGAAATTTGCCACAAAGGCACGAAGGCACAAAGATACACAAAGAAGATTTTAAACCCCTCTCAAAGGATGGAATAAAACGGATAATTTTATAAGTCTTAGTGAACCTTTGTGTCTTAGTGCCTTCGTGGCAGAATTTATGGCAGAAATTATCCGGCAACTGACACCTGAACGGTTACCTCCTCCAAAAGCATCAGTGTTTCTCTTGCCTCCTCTTCATCCAGTTTCGAAATAGCAAACCCGGCATGTAAAATCACATAATCCCCTACCTTTACCTCATCAATCAAATCAAGAGAAGCTTTTCGTCTAACCCCACCTATCTCAACCTCTGCCAGGGCATCAGTTATCTTAACTATTCTTACTGGAATACCAAGACACATCAAAATCACCTCTATAATAAAAAATTATTGACAACTAACTTTTGCAGGAAATTTAATGTATAAAACCACGAATGGACACGAATAATATTTAAGGTCTTAAAATTAAAGCAG
>SBAY01000280.1 GCA_005239945.1 Nitrospira sp. | reverse complement strand
TATATTTAACTCATTGTCTTTTAATAAGTTATTATATCATAATTAGGAGAGAAAGTCAAGCAAAAAATACAAATATTTTACTTCTTTTCCCTGATTCTTGAAATCCACTACTGGAATTTTTTACACATCTCTACATTACCATATTAAGGAAAGATAAATTGAGAGTTTTCACACAATCTGACATTAGACCATAGACTAAAGACTTAAGACTTAAGAGAGAAAAATGTGCAGAGATTATACAAAGGAAAATTTCATTGCAAAATTAGCAATGTCCAATTAGCAATCTCAAGGAAAGAAATAATTCTAAAATGCTAATTGTTGATTGGACATTGGACATTGAATTATACCTGGTTTCTATAGTGGTTATTAATCAAAAGTTCTCATCCAAGAAACGAATTTTAGATTTTCGATTGCCGATTTTAGATTGCAAATTGATTTATCCTTAAAATCCAAAATCGAAAATCCAAAATCCAAAATAATTCCACATAAGAACTTTTAGTTAATAAGTGCTATGCAATCATTCACTTCCACAAAAAACCCGCAAGAGCCGAAAAGTCTGATGTCTAAAGTCTGAAATCTAATGTCAGTTGAAGTTACCTTACTCCTTTTCATGACATTTGAGGCATCGTTTTGCCTCATTGACGGCCATCTCACGGGTAAAACCTAACTCTACCTCTTCAAATCCTTTTAATCGCCTTCCCTTTTCTAAGGTAGGCATTGTCTGTCTTTTTCTGGTCATAGCCTCATCATCAACCAGAGAAGGTCTTCTTGCCCCAACAACTACCTCTTCACTTACCTGGCCGTTATTCAGATACTTATCAATGGCTATGGCGGCTTTATTGCCAGCGGCAATTGCCCCAATTACGGTATCAGGACCACTAACCGCATCACCTCCGGCAAACACCCCAATCAAATTAGTGGCACAGGTCTCTTTATCCACCATTATCGTTCCCCATTTAGTCCGTTCCACTTTATCTTCCAGGAAATCAGCCTTAACCTCCTGTCCTATGGCTGGAATAATCATATCTACATTTAGAACGAATTCTGAGTCTGGAATTGGTTCTGGTATTCTTCGACCACTTCTATCAAAGAATTCGCTTAATCTCATGCGACTGCATTCAATGCCAACGACTTTACCGTTTGAAGTCAAAATCCGTTTTGGGGTTATCAATACCTCTATCTTTATCCCCTCATGCTCTGCCTCCTCAATCTCCTCCAGACTGGCCGGCATCTCATCCCTTGAGCGGCGGTAAAAGATAGTTACCTGTTCTGCCCCAAGCCTGACTGCAACCCTGGCGGCATCGATAGCCGCATTGCCGCCACCAATGACAGCAATCTTTTGACCTAATTCTACTGAATTACCGAGATTAACATTACGCAGGAACTCCAGGGCAGATACTACTCCATTGGCATCTTCCCCTTCAATCCCCATTTTTTTGCTAATACTTGCCCCAACACCGATAAAAACGGCGTTGTAATCCCTAAGAAGGGTGCTAAACTCAATATCCTTACCAACCTCTGTTTCGTGTTTTATTTCCACACCCAGGCTGACAATATCCTCTATTTCCAATTTCAATATCTTCTTGGGCAGGCGGTAATTGGGAATACCGACGGCTAACATTCCACCTGCTGTTTCCAATGCCTCAAATATGGTTACCCGATAGCCTCTTCGGGCAAGATAATAGGCACAGGACAACCCGGCTGGCCCTGCCCCAATAATGGCTATTTTTTCCGGACGATGGAATTCTACCCTTGGCTTAGATTTACCTCGTTCTAATTCTGCCTCATGGTCAGCCACAAATCGCTTTAATGCCCGCAAAGCCATAGGTTCATCAATCTCTAATCTCCGACATTTAGTTTCGCAGGGATGATGGCAAACCCGACCACAAATGGATGGGAATGGATTGCGTTCCTTGATTAACGCCAGTGCCTCCTCAAATCTTTCCTGGGCAATCAAGGCAACATAACCGTGAACCTCGATATTCACCGGACAGGTATCTGTGCAAGGTGCGGTATAAAGTTTATCACAAACATGGGCACGACACTTTTTCTCTTTGATATGTTCCTCATACTCATCACGGAAATTTTCAAGGGTAGAAAGTACTGGATTAGGAGCGGTCTGCCCCAGTCCACAGAGGGAGGAATCCTTGATAATTTTGCTCATCCTGAACAATGTGTCCAAATCCTTTTCTTTTCCATTTCCTTGTGTAATTCTGGTTAGTATCTCCAGCATTCTTTTCGTGCCGATGCGGCAGGGTGTGCATTTCCCACAGGATTCACTCTGGACGAATTCGAGGAAAAACCGGGCGATTTCCACCATACAATTGGTTTCATCCATAACAATCATACCGCCAGAACCCATCATAGCACCTGCGGCAATTAAGGTATCATAATCTATCTTCAGGTCAAGATGTTGATTGGTCAGACAACCGCCAGAAGGTCCGCCCAATTGCACCGCCTTAAACTTCCTGCCTTTGGGAATACCACCGCCAATCCCAAAGATGACCTCGCGCAAGGTCGTCCCCATAGGCACCTCCACCAGACCGGTATTATTTATTTTGCCGGCTAAAGCAAAGATTTTTGTGCCTTTAGATTTCTCAGTGCCAATTTGGGCATAATTTTCACCACCATTTAAGATAATGGAGGCAAGATTGGCAAATGTCTCTACATTGTTGATATTGCTTGGTTTACCCCAGAGTCCGGACTGGGCAGGAAAAGGTGGTCTGGGTCTGGGCATACCTCGTTTTCCTTCGATGGAGGCAATCAATGCCGTCTCCTCACCACAAACAAATGCACCCGCACCTTCCTTAATTTTCAAATGAAAGCTAAAATCCGTTCCGAGTATATTGTCACCTAACAAACCAAATTCTTTTGCTTGTTGGATGGCTATTTTAATGTGCTTAACCGCCAGAGGATATTCTGCCCGAACATAGACATATCCCTCTGTGGAACCAATGGCATAAGCCGCGATAAGCATACCTTCCATAACCAGATGAGGATTACCTTCAAGAAGACTGCGGTCCATAAAGGCTCCTGGGTCACCTTCATCGGCATTGCAGATAAGATACTTTGGTTCACCTTTTGCTTTTCGGCATAATTCCCATTTTACGCCTGTTGGAAAACCACCGCCTCCTCTACCGCGCAAACCCGATTTTTTGACATCCTCTACCACCTCATCGGGAGTCATAGAAATAAGTACCTTACTCAAGGCAGAATAACCACCACGCTCGATATAATCCGAAATTTCCGTAGGGTCAATCCGGCCATTATCAGCCAGGACTATCCTTTTTTGCCTGGCATAAAAAGGCACTTCCTCCTCACAGATAATCTTTTTGCCGGAAACCGGGTCTTCGTAGAGAAGTCGCTCAATAATTTCACCATTTAGAATAGTGCCGGAGATAATCTCATTAACATCTTCAATAGCCACCCGTTGATAAAATATTCCTTTAGGCAATATGACTACAACAGGCCCCCTCTCACAAAAGCCACGGCAACCAGCCCTTTTTATCTCTACTCTATCTGCCAACCCATTTTTCTTAATTCCTTCAACAAAGGCATTTATTACCCCTTCTGCCCCAAAGGCAGTACATCCTGTCCCACCACAAATAGTGATACAGGTTTTGTCTGGGTCTTTGGTTTTATTGAGAGCCTCCCGATAGCGATTTAATTCCTCAATTGATTTCAATCTCATTCTTCTAACTCCTTCAACATTTTTTCAAATAATGGCTTAACAGGTGGTAATTCTTCCTTTACTGCCTTCCAAACCATATCAAGTCGGACACCAAAATATTCGTGAATAAGTTTATCTCTCATTCCAGCCATATTTCTCCATGGAATTTCAGGATAATCTTTTCTTGTTTCACCGGGAATATTTTTAACAGCTTCACCAATGATTTCCAATGCCCGCACTACGGCAAAGATGGTTTTCTCGTCTCGAATGAATGTCTCATACACCATTTCTTCAACAAAATTTATTGCCTTACCTACAGCATCAATAATATCCTGGATGTAATCACCAATCTCTCTTTTCATAAATAAATTACCTCATTCAAGATATATTTGCCTATTCTCGGCTTCAATGTTGATTTCTCGACAAGGTCGGTTTTAATCCGAAGAAGGTCGCTCAGATAATTTTCCATTTCTATGAATTTCAAAAGTCCTATCCTGGCATCATCATCAAATTCTACAAGCACATCAAGGTCACTTCCTCGTTTTTCGTCTCCTCTTACATAAGAGCCGAAAATACCCATCTCTTTTACCCCGTATCTTTCATTGATATCTTTTTTATGGTTTGTCAATATTTCTTTGATTCTTTCAATGGAAATCTTATTTTTCATAGTTCATTCTTTACTCTTTACTGATTTCAACCCTGTCATTATTTTTTCTCCAGATAAATAAGAATATCTTTTATAAAACTCCTGAAATCATCAAGATAATTCTGGATAATATCATATATTTCCTGAACACTTACCTCATGGTAAAAATGGACAAGACGATTCCTATACTTTACCATTTTTAGATAAGTGGTAATATTTTCTTGAGGGAAAACATCTTTTCCTCCTAATAGTTTTATCACCTCGGTATTAGTAGAAGGAACTCCAAACATCTGTTTAGCACAAATATGAAAACAGATGTCAATCATAGATTCAATAGATATTTGGAGAAAATGCTTACTTGCCGCCACATCCCTTTTGGATTCACAAAATTCTTCTAATGGGATAAATTTCATCCTTTCCAATTCAACTAAATTCTCACGAATGATTTCTATTTTATCTTTGATTTTCTCTATATCTATCATCCCACATACTCCTTTTTTAATGCCTCAAAATATTCTTTATTGAATTCATTCAGTCTTGGAAGAAAATCGTAGTATTCCTGCATGATTCTTTCTTCCATCTCACACCTTAGATCATCATTGCCAATATAGATTAATTTTGCCGGAGATATAATTCGGAATTGAAGCAGTAAAGGAACCTTATTTAGCCATATCAGGTCAAATCTTTCTGTAGGTAAAGCCTCCTCAATCTTAATCTCTAACTCCATTTCATCCGACAAGGTAAACCTTTTCTCGGATTTTCTATCAATCATCAATCCTAAATCGATATCACTTCTTTGGTGTCTTGAGCCATCAACCATAGAACCAAATAGATACACGGCAATAATCCGTTTATCCTTAGAGAAAATCTCACCTAATTTTTCTTGTAACTGTTTAACTAAATTTGCCATGGTTTTTTCACTCACACATATTGACTTAAGATAGTAGTAATCTTTTTAGGTGTCATTTTACCAAAGTAATCCTTGTTAATCATCACAACCGGGGATAAGGCACAGGCACCAAGACAGGCAACGGTTTCAAAGGTAAATTTAAGGTCAGGGGATGTCTCGCCTTCTTTAAGGCCAATGAGATTTTGTATGGTTGAGATTATTTTCTTTGCCCCCTGGACATGACAGGCAGTTCCTCGACAGGCGCGGACGGTATATTTGCCATGCGGGGTCAAAAAGAACTGGGCATAAAAGGTTACGACGCCATAAACCTGGCTCAAGGGTAATTTTAGCTCTTTACCAATTCTAACTAAAACATCCTTTGGTAAATAACCATAGGCCTCCTGTGCCTCCTGCAAAACCGGGATTAAGGCACCTTCAGTCTCCTTGTATTTGCCTATTATTTCGTTAAGTTTATCCATTTGACCTCCATTTGTAGTAAAGTGCTGCAATTCAGGGACCGGACTTGAGAAGTCTAATCTCTCGTGTTTATGCTCTACTGTCTGAATCACAGATTCCTCTTGCTTTATCGATAAATTCTTTTATATCTGAAAGACTATTCTTTACTACAATAATATTTTGCCAATTCATTTTTAAATACTGATGTATTGTCTCGTTGCGATGTTTTACTAATGGAGCAATTTTTAGTACGATATCTCCTAAAAACTCATAGCAGGCAAGAACAGTATCTTTGTAAGTATCAGGGATACTTTTTTTATGTTCCTTTAAACATTCTTCGGCAATATCAATGAGGCAAAGAATTATATCGTTTATAGTTTTGTCAAGAATACTCCTTATGTCTCTATCTGCAAAGTAGAATTCTTTATTCACACCTTCAACTTTAGTCAGGAAATAATTAATCGTATCTTCTATGAAACCTAAAAGCCTTTTTATTTTCTCCAATAGTCTTGCTCCCTTTTAAATCTTATATCTTCACACTGATGAAGGATTCTGTGGCTAAGCATATAAAGTGTTTCTATGTCAGGTTCCAACAAGTAAATTCCTTTAAGTGCCTCCTGAACTACAAATGGTGATTCATCTTCATCATCTAATCTGAGAATTGAGACATCACGGTCAACAGACATAAGGATAGTATCAATTATTTCTCTTTCTTCTTTTTCATCCTTTGCCTTTATATATAAGGCAAGGTCAATATCAGACCTTTTATGTTCTCTACCTTTTGCATAAGAACCGTAAAGAATGGCAACAGGAATTTTCTTATCGTTCCTTAATTTTTTAAGAACTTTGCTGATAGAATCTATTTCATTTACTTTATCCATGTAACCTCCATTTGTAGTAAAGCGATGGTCTGAAATGGTTTCAGCCAATCGCCTCCTTTATCCATGTAATTTCCTTCCTGCCAATACCTTGACTACATCAGAAATAGAGAGTATCCCAGCCGGGAAATACTTGGTTTGCTCACCCTTTTTTATCTCCTGCTGGACTATCAGGCGGTGGATATTATTTCTATACATTATCCGGCAGGCCTCTCTCAAATCATCTTCTCTGTTGACCGTGATAACTGGGGTAGTCATTACCTCGCTCACCCTTATCTTACTCAAATCCTCGTCACTTTCCATGTTTTCACTCACGACCCTGGCCATATCGGTTTCAGATAGGACTCCGATTAATTCTCCTCCCTCAGAAATAACGACCAAACCACTAACATCGTTATCTGCCAATATCTCTACTGCCTCTTTGACTGAGGCCTCTTGTGGGATAGAAATCACCCCACGCGTCATAACATCCTTTACCTTTAAATTCTGCATTTTTCATCACTCCTTTGAAAGAATAGATTTTCTATGTCCTAGTGCCTCTTCAAGATTGAATTCGTGGGTAAAAATTTCCCCCTCTCCCCTTGTGGGAGAGGGTAGGGTGAGGGGAGATGGGGAAAGATTATCACCCTCCCCTCAATCCCCTCCCATCAAGGGAGGGGAAAAACAACTA